>CAYXTQ010000048.1:0-6209 GCA_964467845.1 uncultured Methanosarcinales archaeon
TTTTATTTATTATTGATTTTTTATAATGATTATTTATTTTTCCATGAAAATCTTCGATTTTCAGGGCACAGAAAATCCTTTGGATTTTCTCGTGTATTGAATTTCATTCATTGAATTCAGTAATCATATAAAATAGGGGGAATACTGATTACATCCCCTTAATTTATCTACTTACGTTCCCCACCCCCTTGTGTGTTTTTTTTTTTATTGAATTTCATTTCTTTAACTAATTCCATTATTTTTTTAGCAGATTCTATTTTTCTATAGGCAGATTTTTCAAAATGAGACACAGCAGGCTGCGATATCTTCATTTTTTTAGAAACCTCAACTTGAGAGAAACCTTTACTTCTAAGCTTTAATACCTCTATTTCTTTCTCAGTTAACATAAGTATTACAAGTTATATAAGTAATAATAGTTATATATAAAGCTATCTATCATTTAATTTATTTCCATATTGTAAATAATTAGTCTAATATAGTAATATTTATAAACCTAAAAAACAAGCAATATAGCATTAGGGGGTATTATTGTATAATTTTAATAGGTAGTGTAGTCTAAAAAAAAAAAAATGGAGTCAGCGCATTTAAGAAAAAAAAATCTGGAATACATAATTCAAGATAAGCAAATAGAAGATCCTAAATATATTTGGGATCTCTTTATAGAAGAGTGTAAAGAAGAGATTATCAATGATTTAGTTAAATCTGGAAAATTGATAAACAAAAAGAGCATTAAAAGTTTTTTGGTCTACACGATATTAAATGAGATACATAAAAATGATTTATATAGGAATGATAAAATTAAATCTAATTGTAATATCTTTAATACATCTAATTTGTTTAACATTATATGGAGAGATGATTATCAAGAAAAAATTAAGGAAGCTAATAAAAAATTAATCACTTATTCCATAGGAGATGAGCACTATAAAGTTTTTCAATATTCCAATAAAGAACATATTAGCACAGGCAGCCTGAGGATTGGCGGTACTAAAGATGAAGGCCCCTACTCTTTTATACATTCATTAAGAATGGCTAAATATCTAAAAAAAGAAGATTCTCCAAGAATAGCAATAGACCTAGCATTATTGCATGATGTACTGGAAGAAATTTATAAATACAGGTTAAATAAATTAGGTGAATCCAAAGAAAAATATTATGATTTATTACATAAAGGAAAAAAAAAGCTAATAAAAGTTAAAAAATTGAGAGAAGAAATCAAATCTTTAGAAGAAAAAATTAATTATGTTCCAGAAATTGAAGAAATAAGAAAATTATTTCCTAATGAAGAAGAATACTCAAAAATGGTTATTAAATTTTTAAGAGCTATAACACAAAGAGAAGAAGAAACTGATGAAAGATATATATCAAGATTAATTGAATCCTGTGAAAACTTTTATAAAAAGGAAGGATTAATTAATAATTTCTTTTATGTGCCTATTCTTGTTAAGTTAGTGGATAATATTGATAATACTAGATATTTCAGAGAATTAAAATTAGAACAACAACTTAGCAGGTTAGACAAAAACTATTTATTTTTGGAAAAAGTTAGTGAAATCGTTAAAAAACATAATATTAAAGATAAATTGTTATTAAAAGAAATCAAGAATTTGTTTGAGTTTTCTTTTAGGAGAATTGATTCAGAATTAGCTGGTTATTGGGCAGACTCAGTTGATCCTAAAATCCAAGTAGGAGGATATGCAAAACCATTAAATGATTTTAAAATTATACATAAACAATTTACTGGATTATGGAAAGAATTATATCCCCAAGAGGAGCCTCCGTGCATATACTTCAATATCCTTCTTAATAAAAATCCAGAATCAATTAACCACTCTTAACCTTCTTGACTTTGGCACAAAATTTAATAATTTATTCTCAATTATTTTGCCTGTTCCATAGAAATCTTCTTTATTCTTTATTAAAACAAAACCTTTAAGTTCGCTATTAATATTAATATCTTCTCCTTTAACCCAAGAATTCAACTGTTCATCATTCAGCTCTAAAACATTTTTTTTTGTATATTTTCCTATAATTTGAGAACCTTCAATACTCAATCTTAATGTACTATCCCTTAACTCTCCAAAATATAGTCCTAAATTGTTAATCCTTATCTTTGAAAAATCAATCTTTGCTATATCTTTGTTTACAATAAAAACCTTATTCTTATTATTAACTAAAAAACAATAATCTTCCTTAAAATCAGCATCCCACTGCCTTTTTATTATTCCTAAAATTATTTTTATTTCCTTCTTGTTCAATATCTTTAATTGCTGCATTTTATATCAAAAAATTTTTATACTATTTATTATTTGTTCATATTTAAACATTTTGAAATAAGTATACTATTAAATAGTAGTAAAAATAGAAAGATTTATATACATATAATATAAGCATAATTATAAGATGGCAATAATCAAAGAACAAAATCTTTTAGAATTATATTTTGATAAGAATAGTACAATCTATAAGCTAATCCAAGAAATGCGGTCTTATTTTATAAACAATATTAAGCTTACATGGTCTCATGGTTTAATAGAAAAAGCTAAGCAAGAGGTCCAAGACAAGAACAGATCTTTAGATGCTTCAACATATATATTTGCCCAAGACATTAGTAATCTTGTACTCCAAGGAGTTGATAGAAGAGTGATTATGTTAGTAGAAGGTGCTTTTTTAGGGTCTAAATCAAATATTGAGAGCACAATCCCTATAGATTTAGAAGGCAATATTTATAGATTGTTTAAGCCACGCCATATACCAACGACAATTGATGAAGAAGTAACAAGAGAATGCACGTCTGACTTTATACAAACTAATTTAAATTTAACTTCTTTATTAAAGGAAGGATATACTTGTTTTCAAGTAGACGTATCTCGTTTTTTTTCTTTTGAAAAAGCAGACTTAACAGATTTTTTTGATCAAAAAGGCGTATTAGACACAAAAAAGTTAGTTGCATATGTTTCTGCAAGCCCACATATTGTATTAGATAAAGCAGCTAAACCCTCGTTTGAGGATTATTTAAGGTTGACACCAACACGTACAAGTTACAGGTTAAAAAAGTCATTAATTAGCAAGTTATTGGATAAGCTATGCTCAAAAGAAGGCAAAATAGTAATAGGTAAAGAAGAAGATAAAGAGGAAAGTATGGAAAGCGTAATAACAGACTGGGTGGCCCATAGAATTGTTGTTGATAACGAAAAATATGTTCATGATTTAGTAAAATTTTTTAAATCATCTCCCCAAATTACTAACTCTAAAATTGAATATCTATATACTAAAAGAGATTATTATACATATCCAAGGAAACATAAATATAAGGCAGTGCATATTGTAGTATCTGTTTCTACTAAAAATTATAAGCCTTGTATAAGGGAGATCCAAATTATAGATAAATCACAGCTAAAATACTTCCAAAAAGAAATTTTAGGTGAAATGGAATACAAAAGAGATGAAAAAAAACAAACACCAAGGTGTAAGAAAGAGTTAATTGATCATTATAGACCTATTTTGTACAGGATTTTTGGATCAGAAAAAATAATTATACCATTTTAATTGACATTAGATTTCAAATATGCCCAAAGAATTTATTTTATAGGTATTAATAAAATGGAAGAAGAAAATTTAAGAATTGTTGGACTTACAGAAGAACAGTTTCAACTTTTTAAGAGAATGTATGAGAAGAACGTATTTGATAAAGATATTTCTTTAATTAAAGAAATATTAAAACATTCTTTAAATAATCCTTTAAGAGATGAATTCCCTAGTTTAGATGTCGGGGCAGGAGATGATTATCAACACGGGCTTTTATTTTTGGCAAGAAAGCACATAATGGTTGATATCCTTTATAATAATAATTATTCTCTACAAAAAGAAATTATTGAATCTATGGGAAAACAAGGAATAAAAATCAATAATTTATCTAAAACATCTGATTTTTTTAAAATCAGCTATGAAATTGACAAAAAAGAAAAAGAAATTATTTTAGTTGGAGGAGATATAAATAAACCTATAAAAGCACTTGATGAAATTATTAAAAATGGATTATACGCTGTTATGCTAAAAGGTTTAGGAGGATTTAATGTTGAAAGCATCCAAAACGTACTGCCTAAATTTCAAAATAAAATTCATAAAGGCGGTTTTTATTTAGGAATAAAAGAGCCACTAAAAACAGAAGGATACAATAAATTGGCTTCTGGTATTCTTTCCTATTCAAATACTAAAGGGGATGAGTTCAAGGGAGCAACTCATAGTTTGTTTCAAAAAATAATACCCTAAACCCCCCAAACAGAATTGTTTTTTCTCATAATAGCAGCAATCTCTTTTAACAAGGCAATATCCTCTCTTTTTAAATGTTTTTTTAACTCTTTAAGCTTTCTGAAATCTGATTCTGAAATTGCACTGTACAATATATCACCTTCATTTATTTGTCTGCCGACAGTTACTCTTGGTAAAGATACTGCAACCTGTTTGCCTCCTTCAGCCTTGCTTATATTCTCCTGCTCAGACTGCATTGATTTAATCTCTGTTAAAACTTTACCATCTGCTTTCATCAAAGGAGTTCCAGGTTTAATAATACCTTCTAAAACATCAACACCAACAACAGCCGGATTGTTTTGCCTGAAAACATAACCTTTCATTATTTGTATTTTTCCAGGTAAAACTAGTGCTTCTAATTCTTTTTCCTCCATCTTTCTTTTTAATTCTAGCTGCCATTTCTCTAAATCTTCTATCAACTTATATATTACATCATGTATTATAATCTTAACATTATCATAGCATATTCCAGAAACATCCTTTACATTAAAGCCTAATATAACTGCCATTGTAGGATCTTCATTATAGATTGTTAAAGCCTCCCCCATATCTTTTTTCTGGATATCTCCAATAGAAGCCTTTCTTATCTGAATCCTTTTTTCCCTTAATAAATTAACAACAGCCTCTAAACTTCCTAAAGAATCTGCCTTAACTATTATTCCTGTTTTCTCTGTTTGTATTAAAACCTCCTGGATTTGTTTTTTTATTGTTCTTTTATTTTTCTCCAAATCCTCTTGGGAAGTAGCTAAAATTGGCATTCCAGCAACAGCATTATCAAGATTAGGTGCAGATATTCTAACACCAGTAGCAGCATAAACTGCTTTAACTGACTTAAACTTTGACTTTTTGTCCCTCATCTCCTCTAAAGCCAATGGCTCAAATAAAGCCCTTACCTTTGTTGCAATAGGCTCATCTAGAGTACCAACTACAATAGTATCATTAACCTTTAAATTTCCATCATATACTATTACATCAATAGCCTTTCCTATCCCTTTTTGCTCTTTTACCTCTAAAATAGTTCCTTTTGCATTTCCTTCTGTATCGCATTTTAAACAAGTTTCTAAATATTTTTGAGCCAAACCTGTTATAACCATTAATAATTCTGGAATTCCATCTCCTGTTATTGCAGATGTTGGAATTATCGCAATCTGCTTTGTGTAATCCTCTACCCTGTCAAACCTTTCAGAATTAAATCCTAATTCTGATAATTTTCCCACAATTTCATATATTTTTTTATCTAGTATTTCCTGTATCTTACTTCCTTGCTGTTTTATAGTTTCCAATAATAATTTATTCTTAGTTTGCCAGCCTTGTATAAGGTCTATTTTATTTGCTGCTATTACAAAAGGTGTTTTATATGTTTTTAGGATTTCAATGCACTCTAAACTTTGCTCTTTAAAGCCTTCACTAATGTTTATTACTAAAACAGCAATATCAGCTAAATTACCCCCTCTTTTCCTTAAATTTGTAAAAGCAGCATGTCCTGGAGTATCTATAAAAAGTAATCCTGGAATTGTAAATTTCATATTTAATCTTGTTAATAAATTTCCGCATATCTTTTTTATAGTTTCCAAGGGAACAATACTTGCTCCAATAGCCTGGGTTATTTTTCCTGCCTCTATATCAACAATAGCGGTATTTCTAATCTTATCTAATAAAGCTGTTTTTCCATGGTCAACATGACCGATCACTGTGCAAATCGGACTTCTTATATTTGTCATAATTCTTGTTTTTAATAAGGTTTTATTTTTAAATGTTATGTTAAAATCATTAAACAGAATTCAATAAAAATTTTAATCAATATTAAAAATCAATAAAAATAAAATTCAATATAAAAAAAAAAAAAAAAAAAATATTAAAAAAAAAAATTAAAATTTTAATTAATTAAAATATAAAAA
>CAYXTQ010000048.1:6219-6960 GCA_964467845.1 uncultured Methanosarcinales archaeon
ATTTTTAAATGTTATGTTAAAATCATTAAACAGAATTCAATGAAAAAAAAAAATCAATAATAAAAAAAAAAACTGCATCTTGAACCAAAACACTTATATATTAGTGTATCATAATGTATACATATGTATCAAAAAAGAAACAAAGAACTGGAAATTATTTCTTTGTATAGAGGTAACTATAAAGCCAGGTTTTATTTAAGGCAGATAAGCAAACTATCAAAACTAGCGTTAAAAACTTGCCAAAATGTTCTTAATATGCTTGAGAACAATAAAATACTTAAAGCCAAGATAGAAGGTAAAAACAAATATTTCAGTCTTAATCTTGACAATATTAAATCTAAATCATATTTACTTCAAGCAGAAATCTACAAAACAGACGCTTTTTTAGAAAGGTATCAGCAGTTTAAGACTTTTATGAAGTCATTTAATACAAATGTTCTTCTTATTATTTTTGGTAGTTTTGCTAAGCTAAAGGCGGATAAAAATTCAGATTTAGATTTGCTTGTGATAAAAAAAAAAAAAACGAAACTTTCTTTCTACCTTCTGCCATATAAGATTCATCAGATTAATCTATCTGAAACTTCTTTTATAAAAGCCGTGAAAAAACAAGAAACACTAATAAAAGAAATAGAAGAAAACCACATAATTTTAAATAATCACTCTTTTTATGTAAATATAATGTGGGATTACTATGGGAAATAGACAACTAAAATGGTGCTTTAAGCTTAAGGATGGATTAAA
>CAYXTQ010000049.1:0-6914 GCA_964467845.1 uncultured Methanosarcinales archaeon
CAATAAATAATAATAAAAAATTTAAAATAAACAAAAAAAAAAAAAATTAAAGATGACTCAAATAAAAAAAAGCAAGCAAAATAAAATAACAAAAGAGATGAAGATAGTTGCAAAATCAGAAAACCACGGTGTTGATTTTATAAGAAAAAATATTGCTTCTGGAAGGATTGTTATTCCTGCGAATAAATTTCATACAAATTTAAGGCCAATTGGAATTGGTTATAAGTTAAGAACTAAAATTAATGCAAATATTGGAACCTCTCCTTATAGGCATGATATTAAAGAGGAATTAGAAAAATTAAAAGTTTCTTTAAAGTATAAGGCAGATGTTGTAATGGATTTAAGCACTGGTGGTGATTTAAATAAAATTAGAAAAACATTAATTAAAAATTCTTCAATTCCTTTTGGTACTGTTCCAATCTACCAGAGTGTTGTTGAAAATGGTTTATTAAGGATAAATGCTGACAATTTATTAGATACAATTGAATTGCATGCAAAGCAAGGAGTTGATTTTGTAACAGTTCATTCTGGTTTAACAAAAAAAAGCCTACCTTTGTTGA
Organism: uncultured Methanosarcinales archaeon; assembly: GCA_964467845.1. Classification (GTDB taxonomy): domain Archaea; phylum Nanobdellota; class Nanobdellia; order Woesearchaeales; family CAYXTQ01; genus CAYXTQ01. The sequence goes on from CAYXTQ010000049.1 coordinate 561, forward strand.
AAAAAAGGATTACTGGAGTTGTTTCTCGTGGAGGCAGTTTTTTAGTTAAATGGATGAAGCATTATAAAAAAGAAAACCCTTTGTATGAAAATTTTGAGCAGCTTTTGGATATAGCGCAAAAATATGATTTAACTTTAAGCTTGGGAGATGGTTTAAGGCCAGGAAGCATTAAAGATGCAACAGACAAAGCACAGATTCATGAGTTAAAGATATTAGGACAATTAACTAAAAAAGCATGGGGAAAAGATGTTCAAATTATTATAGAAGGACCAGGACATGTTCCAATAAATCAGATTGAAAAAAATATTAAATTACAAAAAAAATATTGCTATAATGCTCCTTTTTATGTTTTAGGGCCATTAGTTACAGATATTGCTCCTGGTTATGATCATATTACTGCTGCAATTGGTGGAGCTTTAGCAGGTTACTACGGAGCCTCATTTTTGTGTTATGTTACTCCAGCAGAGCATTTAAGATTGCCAACAGTAGAGGATGTAAAGGAAGGAGTTATTGTTACAAAAATAGCAGCACATGCAGCTGATGTTGCAAAAGGAATTAATAAAGCCCAAGAATGGGATAATTTAATTTCAAAATATAGAAAAAAATTTAACTGGGAGAAACAATTTTCTTTAGCTATTGATCCTGATAAAGCAAGAAATTACAGAAAAGAATCTAAGATTAAAAATACTGTCTGCACAATGTGTGGAAAGTATTGTAGTATGAGATAATTTATTTTTTTTTTAATATTTTTTACTCGCAATATATCCTGCTAATGCATCTGTTGGGACAGCTACCCTGTTATAAGGAATTCTAAAATGTCCTAGACTAATTTCTTCTAAAGTTACTTTTATTTGATGATAATCTGAACCAACCAATAAACATGGAAGATTATTATTAAGAGTACCTTCTAGATCAGATCTTTTTAATAAGCCTGATTCTAATAGTTCTTTTGTTTGAATGAATCCATCCCGATTTGCATCCATAAGTTGTTGGGTTTCTTGAACAAGTTCAGAAATAGGTCTATATTTTAAATTTAATAGATGGTCTCTATATTCATTTATATTTTTTAGATGACTAAATACAAGATAACCTATCAAAAACATTCCAGGAGTAATTAACCAAATCTTTCTATTTTCTCTAGATTTACTAAGACTGGGTTTTTCATCCATATAAAACACCAATACTAAATAAACATAATAAACTATTTAATTATTTCTATTCTAGAGTAGATAATTTATAAAAAGATTTAAATATTTGATTGATTTTATGTCTATATTATGAGCATTTGCACAGATATAAAAGAACTTGAAAAAAGAGAAGCAAAAGGTATTCAAATTCATTTATGTAGTGAAGATTCTATAAAAACTGTTACTGGTAATTGTAAAGAAGTTATTATTGGAGACAAAACATTAGCTGGTTTATCAGGACTTAAACAGTCATGGATTGATTTTTTTAATCCTATTCTAAACTCAGAATTAATAGCTAGAGCTAGAAGAGCTAAAAAAGAAACTGAATTTGTTCTAGAGTTTGAAAATCCAGCAAAGTTAGCTGAATTCATGCAATTATACAATAGAGATCCAACAAAAGCATTAGAAGATTATTCAGAATATATAATTTATGTGAATCCTGTACTTATTGAACAATATCTTCAAGGACAAAATAATCCACCACTATAAGTAAACTTTATAAACATTCTAAAATATACTTTATTTTCTATGAAAATCTCACAAATAGGCGGAGAGTTTGCATTAATAAACAGGGTTACACGTAAAGTAAAGAATAGAGATGTTATTGTTGGCATTGGAGATGATACTGCTGTTTTAAAGCATAAGGCAAATAAATATTTATTATTTACAACAGACATGCTTGTTGAGAACGATCACTTTAACTTAAAATGGTCAAGTCCTGAGCAGATTGGCAAGAAAAGTATTGAAGTAAATGTTTCTGATATTGCTGCGATGGGTGGATTGCCAAAGTATGCTGTAATTTCTTTATGCTTAAGAAAAGACACAGAAGTTGAGGTTGTAGATGGGATTTACAAAGGTATTTATGAGGCTGCACAGAAATACAAATTAGAAATAATTGGCGGAGACACAACCCATGGAGACCTTATTGTAATAAATATTGCAATGCTCGGAGAGGTTGAAAAAAATCGCTTAAGGCTTAGAAGCCACGCAAATATTAATGATTTAATTTGTGTTACTGGTAATTTAGGTAATGCAACTGCCGGATTAAATTTATTATTGAATGATATAAAAGATAAAAGATATCAAAGTATTTTAAAAAAACATTTAGAGCCAGAGGCACAGCTTCGCAAGGCTAAAATTATTTCAAAGCATTGTAATGCAATGATTGATGTTTCTGATGGATTAGCTTCAGAAGTAAAGCATATTTGTGAAATGTCTAAAACAGGAGCTGTAATCTATAAAGAAAAAATACCAATTTCTGCTTTAACTAAGGAAGCAGCAAAATTGGTTAAAAAAGATGCTTATGATTTTGCCTTGTATGGCGGAGAGGATTTTGAATTAGTTTTTACTATACCAATGGAGAAAGTTCCAATAATCAGAAACTTGTTGAAAGAAAAATTCTATATTGTTGGAAAAATCTTGCCAAGTTATATGGGCATTCATTTATTAGATAAAGGAAAAAAATATCCTTTAAAAGAAGGCTATGATCATTTTAAATAGATAAAGATTAGTCAATAAAAAAAAAAAAAAAAAAAAAATATTCAAACCATAGAAACCTTTAAATATAACCCACAACATATGTTTTTAGTGGTATTATGTGTGGTATTATTGGGGTTTACGTAGGGGGTAGAAAAGACGTAATTGCAGAGGTATATGACGGAATGCTTATTCTTCAACACCGTGGCCAAGATGCTGCAGGTGTTACAACATATAACGGCACTTTTCATACAGTAAAAGGAACAGGATTAGTCAGAGATATATTCAATAAGCTAATTCTTTATGAGCTAAAAGGAAATATTGGTATAGGCCATACAAGATATCCTACTATTGGTGGTGGTTCTATAATTGATGCGCAGCCTTTCACTATAAATTCACCATTTGGGATTTCTATGGTGCATAATGGTAATATAACTAATTACAAGCAATTAAAGGAGGAGTTATTGAAAAAAGACTTAAGACACGTATATAGCACCTGCGATCTTGAGGTTATACTTAATGTGTTTGCAAGTGAGCTGCGCAAGCAAGATATTAGAAATTTGAAACCAGAGCATATATTCAATGCAGTTGAAGGAGTTTTTAATAGGGTAAAAGGAGCATATACTGTTGTCGGTTTTATTGCCCAGAAAGGAATGTTTGCTTTCAGAGAGCCCCACGGTATAAAGCCTGGCCTTATCGGAGAAAAAGGAGAAGGAAAAGAAAAAAGATATCTAATTGCTTCTGAAAGTGTTGTTCATGACGTACTAGGTTATAATAACAGACAGGACATAAAGCCAGGTGAAGTAGTATTTATTGATAGTAATATGAATCTGCATAAAAAACAAGTAGCTCAGCCTGATCATTACCCTTGCATCTTTGAGTACATTTATTTTGCAAGGCCTGATTCTGTTTTAGATAAAATCAGTGTTTATAAAACAAGATTAAGGTTGGGGAATGCTTTAGCAAAGCAATTTAAAGCAAAGAACGTTAAAGTAGATGTTGTTATACCAATTCCTGAAACTTCTAGGACTGCTGCTGTTACTTTAGCTTATGATTTAGGTGTAAAATACAGGGAAGGTTTTATCAAAAACAGATACATAGATAGGACATTTATAATGCCTGACCAAGAGTTGAGGGAAACATCTGTTAAATTTAAATTGAATCCTATAAATCTAGAGTTCAAAGGAAAAAATGTTTTATTAGTTGATGACAGCATTGTTAGAGGAACAACCTCCAAAAAGATAATTGAAATAGCAAGAAAAGCAGGAGCTAAAAAGGTTTATTTTGCATCAACATGCCCTCCATTAAGATATCCTTGCGTTTATGGAATTGACATGTCAACTAAAGATGAGTTTATAGCAAAAAAACATTCTATTGAGGAAATAGAAAAAATAATTGGAGCAGATTTACTGGTTTATCAGACAAAAGAGGATATGATTAAGGCAACGCAAAAAGGCAACCAAGAAATAAAGCATTTCTGTACAGCTTGTTTTGATGGCAGTTATCCAACAGGAGATGTTACAGAGGAAATGTTAAATGATATTGAGCAGGAAAGATTAAGGGCCCAGAGAAAAATAAAAAAATATAAATACTAACTTATTTCTAATTTTGGGTAAGGGGTGATATTATGGTTAATGTTTTGTTAATTGGTTCAGGCGCTCGTGAGCATGCTATTGCAGAAGCTATTGTGAAAAGTAAGAAAAAACCAAAGCTTTATTCTTTTATGAAGGCAAATAACCCTGGAATTGCAGCTTTGTCCGAAGATATTCAGATTGGGAGGTATGATGATTTGGAATCTATAAAAGCATTTGCCCAGGCTAATGCAATAGATTTTTGTTTTATAGGGCCGGAAGATCCTTTAAACAATGGAGTAGTTGATGCATTAAAAGAAATAGGAATTCCTTCAATAGGTCCTAAAAAAAGCCTTGCAAGATTAGAAACAAGTAAATCTTTTACAAGATTATTGTTAAAAAAATATAATATTCCCGGAAATCCAAAATTTAAGGTATTTGAAAGCACGGATGGAATTAAAGAATTTTTAGATGAATTAAAGCAAAGCGTTATCAAGCCAGATGGACTGACTGGAGGAAAAGGAGTTAAAGTTCAGGGAGATCATTATCAAACAAAGAAAGAAGCCCTTAAATATTGCAAAGAAGTATTGAAAGAGCATTCTGCTGTTGTAGTTGAGGAAAAATTAGATGGAGAAGAGTTCTCTTTGCAATGTTTTACAGATGGCAAATATATTTTAGCAACACCTCCTGCTCAGGATCATAAAAGAGCTTATGTTGATGATAAAGGACCTAACACTGGTGGAATGGGAAGTTATTCTTGTGCAGATCATTTATTGCCATTTTTGAAAAAAGAAGATATTGATAAGGCTTATGAAATAACTCAAAAAGTTGCTGAAGCTATTTACAAAGAAACTGGAGAGTATTACAAAGGAGTTATGTATGGCGGCTTTATTGTTACAAAATATGGTGTAAAATTATTAGAGTATAACGCTCGTTTAGGAGATCCTGAAGTAATGAATGTTCTGCCAATATTGAAAACAGACTTTTTGGATATTTGTCAAGGTGTTATTAATGGAAATTTAAGCAAAGTTAAGGCAAAGTTTGAAAATAAGGCAACAGTTTGCAAATATGCTGTTCCAGAAGGCTATCCTGAAAATCCTACAAAAGGAAAAAAGGTTTCTTTAGTAGATATTCCTAAAGATGCTAAAGTTTACTATGCTTCTGTTGACAAAAAGGAAGATGGTTTGTATATGTCAGGAAGTAGAGCTATTGCTTTTGTTGGAATACACTATGATATGGAAAAGGCAGAGGTTATTGCAGAGAATGCTGTTTCTTCTGTAAAAGGGCATGTTTTCCATAGAGAAGATATTGGAACAAAAGAGTTAATTGATAAAAGGGTTAAGCATATGGAGAAGATAAGAAATGAATCTAAAAGAAAAAATTGATGCAGTAAAACTAGAAATAGTTAAAGCAGCCAAACAATGTGATAGAGATCCTTTCAAGATTAAATTAGTTGCTGTTACAAAAACAGTTTCCCATCATATAGTAAGCGAAGCTATAAATTTGGGAATTACAGATATTGGTGAAAGCTATATTAATGAAGCAATAGAGAAATTTCCCCAGATAAAGAATTTGAAAAAAGCAAAAACACATTTTATAGGACATCTGCAAAGCAATAAGGCAAAGAAGGCTGTTCAGTTGTTTGATGTAATACATTCTGTTGACAGCAAAAAGTTGGCAAGAAAATTAAGCCATTACTGCATTGAATATAATAAAATTATTGACGTATTAATAGAGGTTAATCTTTCTAAGGAAGAAACTAAGTTTGGTGTTAAAGAAGAGGAATTAAATGATTTAGTAAATGAAATAAATAATTTAAAGAATCTAAACTTAATTGGTTTAATGACAATAGCTCCTGAAATTGAGCCAGAGCTTACTAGACCTTATTTCAGAAGACTAAATCAGTTAGCACAAAAATATAAGATCCAAGAGCTTTCAATGGGAATGACAAATGACTATGCAATTGCAATAGAAGAAGGTTCTACTATTGTAAGAATAGGGACTGCAATTTTTGGTAAAAGAGAAATAGAAAATCAATAAGACAAATTCAATAATTAACATCATTAAAAAAAAAAAAAATCATTGAAAATAGAACATTTTCAAGATTAAAATTAAAATTT
>CAYXTQ010000050.1:0-6823 GCA_964467845.1 uncultured Methanosarcinales archaeon
TAACAGAAACCTTTAAATAATACTTAATATGTAGTTATACACAACAGTATGCTTTTGCAAAATGAAGGAAAGAATTACAATAACTATTGATAAAAAACTTCTTGACTGGTTAGATGAAAAGATAAGCAAAAGAATATTTGCTAATAGAAGTCATGGTTTTGAGTTTTTAATACAAAAAAAAATAGAAGAAGAAAATGGGAAAAAGAGGTAAGAAATATATATTGCTGGTATTATTCTTATTAGTTTTACCTATATTAATTTCTGCTCTAGTAAATGCTGGTTGCTGTCTTTATCAAGGAGATAATTTTTGTCAGGATGTAAGTGAACAGGTTTGTTGTAACGGAATATGTCCATCAGGCTTTTATGAGAATGTAAATTGCAATAGTTTAGATTCAAAATGCCAAGAAGTTGGCTGTTGCTTAGAAACTTGTGAGTCAAACATAAAATATTCAGAATGTGGAATAGCGTTCTCTGCTTGGAAAAATTGCGATGACACATCTATAGAAGAATGCCAAAAAGGTTGTTGTGTGCAGGTTAAATCCAATGGTACATTTTACGATTGTGATGATAACTATGGTCAAGGAAGGTATAAAAAGGACTGTGTGAAAGGCCCATCAGCCTTTGATACAGATTTTTATGCTGGTGTGACAGGATCCGGCTGTAACAAAATATGCTCTGAACAAACAACCCCAAAAGGCAGCATACATGGAGTTGTAATTGCAGGAGGAAGTCAAGTAGTAAATGCCTTCGTTTTGCTAGGATTAAACTTAGAACCAAGCTATTATACCTACACAAGTTCTACTGGTTATAGATTTGATAACATCCCTGTCGGTGAATATATAATTACTGCCTATTATTACGGTTATAAACCAGTAACCCATAAAATAACAATATACGAAGACCAAGAAACAGTCAGGGACTTCAATTTAAATATACCTGCTACTAAAGGTTATGTAACAGGCAAAGTTAGAGATAAATCTACTGGTATTCCTATTGAGAATTCTTATGTCTCTTATTATGGCGGAGGCGCATTTACAGATAAACAAGGAGAATATTTAATAGAAAATGTTGATTCTGGCCAAATAGATTTTACAGCAACAGCAGTAGGTTATAAAGACAAAACCATAAGTGTAAATATAGATCCTGGTGCACTCCAAATTATACAAACCTTTGAATTATTGCCTTTAGGTTATGGGGTCTGTAATTATAATAATATCGTTGAGGGACTTGAAGAATGCGACGATGGGAATAAAAATGATTTAGATGGTTGTAGTAGTAATTGCAAAATAGAAACCTGTGAAAACACAGGCAACTATTGCTTTGTTTTTGGATATCAATGTCTTCTAAATAACAAGATAGTTGTTTTAGCTAATACGTGTGGTTATGATTCAAATAAATATCCTGAAGCTGGTTGTTGTAAAGTCCCTGTAGAAGAAATACCTATATGCATTAACGGTCATGATACAAACCAGCCAATATCCGTAACAAATTTTACTGGAAAAACAAAAAAAATTTGTAAATGCGGAAATGACTATTATGACTCATCTACTGAAAAAGGTTATTGCTGCAATAATATTTACAGCACATCAATATGCTCTCAGGAAAAAGGCTGGTTAACAGGCTTAGTTAAAGATACTGCAGGAGTTTATTTAAACAACGTTTTAGTTGAAGTTATTAAGGACAACATTGCAATAGGCACAACTACAACCTCAACAGAATTTATTCTGCCACAACCACAAAAAGGTTTTTATGAAATATATAATCTACCAGCAGGAATCTATGATGTAAGGGCCTCACTTTATGGATATTACCCAAAAAAAATCCCAAATGTTCAGATAAATGCAAATGAGCCAAGAACTTTGCATATTACTTTGGAGAAGATACCAGAAGAGTGTTTGGAAAAATTGCCCCCCCCTAATTTAAACTTGAAAAATATCAAAGGAACTACAAACATTAAAATAACATGGAGTCAAAATTGTATAGATGAGTTTGATGTAACAGGATTTAGCTTATATAGAAATAATGTACTAATTAAAACATTTAGTGTAAATGATAATTATGAATATACAGATGCTGATAACTTAAATTGGGGCACAGAGTATGAATACAAACTAGTTACATTAGGTAATAAACAAAGTCAAACTACAAAAACAATTAACACAGGAAACATGTTATGTAAGGGTGTTAGTGATCAAGAATTCTGCTTAAATCATAATCTAAAGAAAGAAGCACCCTTGAAGTTGAGAGCCACTTGTGATGACGCTAATCAAATTTATGGCATTGAGAACTGCGGCGAAGAAAACTCAAACAGGATATGCAGGGAACTTGATTATAAAACATGGTGTACAAGCCCAGATGATTGTAAAAATTTAGGAGTAGAATATAATCTTGGTTTTGCTCCTAATATTTTAGGAATGTATTATTATCATACTTACAATTATGATTCAGCTAAGATAAGTTGTCTTTACAATATTACAAGCGGAATGCAGAGATATTGCTACTACGATTCCTATCTGAATCAAGGGCCTTACACAACAATAGATAGATGCCTTGATTGTAAACAGGATGGAAACTGTTTTGATTACCGGTCTGAAGGAGCGTGCATACAAGATAATTGTAATTATGGAAATTGCAATTGGTATAGTAAATATGCTTACTCGGATTTTGGAAAGGGGTTTTGTTATCAGCAGGGTTACACAGGAATAGACTATTGCTACCTATGCAGCGCTAGTAATAACATATTTGAAAATGTTTTTTGCGAGCCATCACTTTGTCGAAAATTAGGAGCCTGTGTTTCTATTGATGGCAGTTGCAGTAGTTGCGGAGATAATACTAGATGTGAAGGCTATACAGATCAGTTTAGTTGTGTTGGAAGTTCAAATGGCTTCAACATTCAAGGCCAGTGCAATTCCAGTGAAAATTTCGAGTATAGTGAAGATGTTTGTGATTTGGGATTATGCAAATGGCTAAATAACAAATGCGTTAAGGACGGGAATGATGATAATATAGCAGATTGCAAAGAAAACGATATGAGCTGCCAGATTGATGTGTTATCTCCATTTACTATGATAAAAAAAGAAAAAGGATATATAGATTCTAATGGAACCGAAATTGAGTTTAGTACTGATGGACAATATACCTACTATTGTATTGGTGCAGGAACTTGTTGCCCAGATAAAATAGTACTTAATAATAAGGTCTTATTACCTAATGATGATTTTTCTTTGTCTAATACACAAGGAAATTATAATCTTTACTTTTTTTCTGTAGATAACTATAAGAATACCGAACCTATTAAGAAAGAAATTATTTATGTGGATACAAAAGCACCTAAGATTACTGTTACAAATACAGTGACAAGTAACACATCAGATGATTTGTCAGATTTAATTATTAATGTAGCTGTAGATGAAAAGTCATATTGTAAAGATACATTAAAACAAGGTTATGATATCTTTATTGGTTCTAAAATAAATCAAGAGATATCAACTGCAATTAGTGCAGCATACACTAGATTGCATGATGGTTTTTATCTTTATAGTGTAGAATGCAAAGATAGTTATGGCAACATTGCCACAAGTGAGACATGGATAGTTATAGACCGTGTTAAAAGGATTACTATTTTAAGCCCAATTAATGCGGCCTTATTGAAGAATCCAGTTAATATTGGTTTAAGTACAACAACTAAAAACTATTGTAGGTATAAAGATGAAAGTGGAAATTGGAATTTTATAGGTGATAATCGAGGACAGGGTATATTAGACCCAGCTACTGGTGAATTCAAATATGAAAAAAAATTACCTAACTTAAATAGCGGAAGTTATAACTATCTGGTTGAATGTTACATTAAACCAGAACTTGGAACAGAAAATTTATATGATGCAACTAACCTGGTTTTTACAGTAGATGAGTTAGGGCCAGCCACAACAGCAAAATATGAAAAAGCAACTGGAATTTTTGTACCATTGGAAAACATACTTTATAAAAATCCGAAGATAAAATTAGAATGCACAGATAATCCTAAAAATTCTTTTGGTTGCAAAGAAACAAAATATTGTTACGATGCCTCAAACGTTTCAAAATGTACTCCAAAAACAATTTTACCAGAAAATAGCACATTTACAATAAATTCTGCTACTGATGTTTATTTATGCTATAACTCTGTAGACAAAGGAAATAATGTTGAAGAAACTAAATGTAATGAGGTAAGGATAGATACTAAACCACCAGAACTGTCTATTGATATTAATACTAAATATGGTACTGAAGATTTACCAAAAATAACATATGGAGAATATAGGGTTACAATAAATTCTAATGAACCACTGGTGAATATTACTAAATTTGAATTTAAGGTCAATAATAAAGTATATAGTAACCTATTATTTGAAGAAGGAGGCTCTCAAGGCAGCACAGTCTGGTCTTATAGAATATTAATTCCAACTAGGCAAGACTTCTCAAATTTAGAAGGAAAAAATGCTGAGTTTATAATCCAAACAAAAGACTTATATGGAAACTTAGCAGATAGCAACAACATTGTTTACGGAAGATATTTCGAAATAGACACAAAAGGCCCGAATCCTGTTAATTTAGTTCCAGATTTATCTAATCCTTATTTAACAAGAGCAAAATATATTAAAATTACTGGATTTACAAACCCGCCCCAAGGCAATATACAAGTCATTATGAATCTTAGCAATAAAGTGACAAATGCTATATCTGGTCCAAGCTCTTCTGTAATAGACAGTGCAAATATTTATGATCCTAATAATTTGATAGATACTGGTAAAAATCGTATTAAGGTTTGGGATATTAAGACAACTACATTTACTGTTGGAAAATATTTGCAATTTAATCATAAGAGGACAGATGGAAAAAGGTACAGAATAACAAATTCTTACTATGATACATCAAGTGCACTTACCGTTATTGATCTTACGCCTTCATTAGGGCAAGACATAACAAACAACGAAGTAGTACAGGTTTTCAATGAAGAAATTATTACTGGCTGGTTTAGCTTTGATTCTGAATTAAATTATGGAGAGAATTTAATGGAAATTATATCTATAGATGAAATAGGCAACATAGGCAATAAAATCACACGTACAATTATTTTTGATTCAAAACCATTTGAAATTTTATCTTATTTGCCACCTGACGGAACAGTAACCTCTAACACTAAAACAAACGTAAGCGTAGTAATCAAAGATGAATTTTCTGAGATTGATACAGACTCAATAAATTTAACAATAAATAACCAATCCTACAACTATAACAGTTTGATTCACTATATTAAAGATGGTAATTTATTCTTGACTTATACGCCAAAAACAGATCTAATTGACGGCAAATATGTTGTTAGTTTGAGTGGAGAAGACATACTAGGCAATTATAATTCCGTAACATGGGAATTCGAAATTAATAGGCAAGTTCCTTCAGATCCACAATTCAGAATCAAGAATGGTAATTACTATCCTCTTTATGACTTGTGGTATACTAATAATAAAACACCAACAATTGAGCTAATCTTTTTCTCAGATGTTACCCTAACTGAAACAAAATTAGTCACAACTCCAAGTATTAAAGTAAATTGTAATCAAGTTACCACATATAAATTTGAATGCATATTTAGTTCACAATTAAATGAAAGTAAACATAAGTTGGAATTTAGAGCAAAGAAATTTACCCAAGGCGATGAAGGAGTATGGATAAAAGAATTTATTGTAGATGCAACACCGCCAATACTTAAATTCACAAATCTTCATCCAGTAAATAAACCTCAAGTTGATATTCAAGGGACATATGAAGACTTAAATATGGATAAAGACAGCATCATAACAGTAAAAGGAGACATAGTGGAGGCAAAACGCGCTAATATTACCAGTAATAATATCTTTTTTACCTCAATTGTTTTAAATAATGTTATTGAAAAGGACTATACTATAATAGCAGAAGCTTATGATAAAGCATCTAATTACGGATATAAAACAGACGAAATAACATTAGATTTAACAGCAGGCTCAATAACTATTACTGATTTAAAATCAACAGATGGAAGTGGTAAAATTGTAGAAATAAGTCCGCACGAGTACAGAACCAACATCGATAAAAAGTATGGATTAACAATCTTTGGAATTACCCAAGAAAATTTAATTTTGGATATTTATCAAAATGGAAATTTACTGACTGATATAAGTCCACTAAATACAAATAACAATGAATTTTCATTTAAACTGACGCTGGTTAACGGAATTAATGATATTGTAATCAAAGGAAAAGATATATCGGATAATCCAACTGAAGAAGAGAACATTATCATAGAATTGGATAAAAAAGGACCAATAATAACTATTACTATAGATTAAAATGAATAAAAAAATAATTATTTTATTGATGATGTTTTTATTAATTATTAGTATAGCTTATGCTATTGTTAACAATCCTAAACCAACAATAACTGTTACAACAGACGAACCCTCTACTATAATATCCTATTTATTAACTAATAAAAATGGAAGCCAGATTAGCATTGAAAACATATTCACAAGCAGCGATAATAAGGAATTCAAATTTAGACCATTAACAAATTTATTTGATGGTAGTTATTCATTTACTATAACATTAAAAGACGAATTTGAAAACTCCAATCAAAAAAAAATTGATTTTAGTATCGAGCTTGGATCTTTAAGCATCTCGCTTCTTAATCCAAAGTATGGCTATACATCCACTAAAAAATTTGATTTAAAAATTCTTACTGATAGAAAAGCCTATTGTAAATTTGATAATTATGATTTTAGTTTCCAAAATATGCAGAAGTTTAATG
>CAYXTQ010000051.1:0-219 GCA_964467845.1 uncultured Methanosarcinales archaeon
CTCGCTTGTCGCTCGCAATCAATCTGAGTGTCCCGAGCGGGGCATTTAAATAATATTTAAATATCAAATAAAATTAAAAACTGAATATGGTAGATAAAAAATTAAAGAAAAAAATATTGCTTTTCCAAAAATACGAGATTAGCGAACATTTTATATACAAAAAATTATCTGAATCAGTAAAAGGAGCACATAATAAAAAAGTTCTTAAAAATATTTCTA
>CAYXTQ010000051.1:229-6782 GCA_964467845.1 uncultured Methanosarcinales archaeon
ATTAAAGCATTATAACATATGGAAAAAATATACTAATGAAGATGTTAAGCCCAGTAAATTTCTGATACGGAAATATTTTTTGATTTCTAAAATATTTGGTTTAACATTTGGGTTAAAACTAATGGAAAAAGGGGAGGAAAAAGCGCAGATTAACTATGGGGAAATCTCAAAGTTTATACCAGAAGCAAAAAAGATTATGCAAGATGAAGATAAGCATGAACATGACTTGATTAATTTATTAGATGAAGAAAAACTGCAATATGTTGGCTCAATGGTTTTAGGCCTTAATGATGCTTTGGTTGAGTTAACAGGAGCATTAGCTGGATTAACTTTAGCTTTGCAAAATTCAAAGTTAATAGCAATGGCAGGATTAGTTACTGGAATTGCAGCTTCATTTTCAATGACAGCTTCAGAGTATTTATCTATGAAATCAGAGGAAAGTGCTAAGAGTCCTTTAAAGGCATCAACTTACACAGGAATTGCCTATATATTTACAGTTTTATTTCTGATATTTCCTTATTTAATCCTTGGTAATCTTTACTTTGCCTTAGGATGGACTTTAATTAACGCAGTTATTGTCATATTTATATTTACATATTATATATCTGTGGCAAAAGACTATTCATTCAAGAAAAGATTTTTGGAGATGGCATTAATAAGTTTAAGTATAGCTGCAATATCGTTTGGAATAGGCTTCTTAATAAGATTAATTTTTGGAATAGAGGTTTAAACCAAAAATTAAATAAACTCAAAATATTATTTAATTTCTTATGGACATCAGAAGAATAGCCGGCTTAGTGCAAATATTATTGGCAGTTTTAATAGCATTGGAATACTTTAACATATTTACCTTAGGTTTACCCCTTATTACTTTAGGAGCTTTAATCTTAATAATCTACCAAGGTTGGGCTTTAATCAGGAATTTATCTTCAACTGGCTTTAAAGCACCGATGGGCTTTATCATTCCGATAATATTTGGTGGCACTGGTTTACTATATTTTTTTCCATTAGCATTTATCCCTAATGTTATCATCTCCAATCTAAAGATATTAATAGCAGCTTTTTTATTTACAGAAGGTTTGTATAGTATACATTAATGCCAACGTAGCCTAATCAGGTAAGGTGGCTGTCTCGAAAACAGCTGTCAGCAATGACTTGCAGGTTCAAATCCTGCCGTTGGCGTTTTATTCTTTATTATTATTTCTTGTTACTACTTTAAAATACTTATAAAAGAAACATTTAAATAATAATATATCTTATTAATAAAAAAAAAAAAAATGAAAACCTATAATCGAACAGTGGATGTTATAAACTTTATTGGAGATTCATTTAAAGGGAATTTTTCTAATAAAACACTTAAAAGCCAATTAAGAAAATACCATCCTGAAAACTTAGATGAATTCATTGGTGTTGATATTATTTATTTACCTACTTTTAATAAACATGTTTTGATACAAAAAAGTTATGAGAGAATACCATATACAACAAACTATGAAGAGATTAAAAAAAGTAGAAGACCTATAGGTATCTTAGAAACACTAGTGTACAATCGTGAGAAAAAACCAGGGAGAATTAAGTTTACTGCTGATTACGAAAAGATAACAAACCCCCAAATGATACAAAATGCTAATGAAGAACTAAAAAAAATATGAAGGAAAAGAATAAAAAAAAAAAAGAAATAAAAAGCTAAAAAATCAAAAAAAAACTAATATTGTATTTTTTTTTTTTAAACAATTAAATTTCTTTTATTTATGTGATAACGAATATAATAAATAATATTTATATACTAGTTTTGGAATATAAGGATAATGGAGGTGTAAATATGAAGAGAAGAGATTTTATGCTGTACTCCTTAGGTTTGCTTAGTTCAGCTACAAATTTAGAGAACCTCTTAGCAAGTACACAGAATAAAAATAATATGTATGCAAAAGAAGTGGTTGATGATTGGACCAAAGAAGTGATTAATCCAGAAAACGCTCTTGGCAACGAGGATTCTAAATATGCTAAGATATTACCTGGCGGAGAGCTAACCTTGAAAATGGAACAACCCTTCCCACCAATAACCTTTGTTAATGATGGTATAATAGCTGCTAAAGGGGATAGTATGTACTCACTTGCTGCATTAGTGCCTATGGAATATGTTGATGATAAGGAAGGAATCAAATATGCTTGGAGAGAAATAATCCCTAATCTGACAGGCGGCTTTAAAATCCCAAAGAGTTGTCAGACACTTGTAGATACCATCAAAATAATAAACCCTAGTGAAGAGCCAGTTTATATAGATGCTGTTATTGGTGTCGCTTATTTTTAATAACTAACACCCCTACTCTTCCTTATAATTTTATGAATATATACAAAATTTCATAACATAATAACCCTAATTTACCAAAGGATCTATAATCTAATATAATTCCTGTGAATGTAACAATCATCAAAACCATCTATAAAATCCCATTAATCATTTTTAGTATAATTTAAATATCAAATATATGTTAATTCTGTTATGGGAAATCTAAAATTTAAAATCATAAAAAAAGACAGAAAAACAAAAGCACGTTTAGGAATAATCAAAGTGCCTCATGGAACTATTAAAACTCCATCTTTTATTCCAGTAGCAACTAAAGCAACTGTTAAAGCTTTATCAAAGCACGACCTAGAAGAAATTAATCCACAGATTCTAATGTGCAACACTTATCATTTGATGTTAAGGCCGGGTGCAGATTTAATAAAAAAATTTAATGGCTTGCACAAGTTTATGAACTGGAACAAGCCATTAATTACAGATTCTGCTGGATTTCAGGCTTTTAGTTTAGGCTATGGAAAAGAGCATTTTACTGGTAAGATTGGAAGTTATTTTGTTGGAAGAAAAAAATTAAAAAAGGAGGAAGTAGAAAAATTCGCTTTAATCAATGATGATTATGTTTCATTTAAATCAATTTATGATGAAAAAATAAAAAAACTTACTCCTGAAAAATCAATTAAAATCCAGGAAAAATTAAATGCTGATATTATTATTGCTTTAGATGAATGTACTAGTCCGTTTTCCTCTTATGAATATACTAAAAATAGCTTAGAGAGAACTCATTCTTGGGCTGTAAGATGTTTAAAAGCACATAAAACAAACCAAGCATTATTTGGAGTTGTACAAGGTGGTGAGTATAAGGATTTAAGGCAAAAAAGTGCCAAATTTATTTCCAGCTTAGATTTTGATGGTTACTGCATTGGAGGAAGTTTGGGAAAGACAAAGAAAAAAATGCACCAAATCATTGATTGGTGTGTAAATTTATTGCCTGAGAACAAGCCAAGACATTTACTTGGAATTGGAACAGTAGAGGATTTATTCAATGCAATTGAGCAAGGCATTGACATGTTTGATTGTGTTGCTCCACCAAGATTAGCAAGATCTGGTTATATTTATTTTTCATATAAATCAGGAGGTAACATAAAAAATAAATTTAGATACAGGATTAAAAACTCTAAATATGAAAAGGATAATAAGCCTTTAGACCCCAACTGTAATTGTAAAGTTTGTAAAAATTATTCTCGGGCTTATATAAGGCATCTGTTTAAATCAAAAGAACTTTTAGCTTATAATTTAGCTACTTATCATAATTTATTTTTTATTTTAAAATTAATGGAATACATTAGAAAAGCAATAAGAAAAGGAGAATTTTTAAAATTAAAGAAAAGGTGGTTAAATAAATAAAAAAAAAAAAAAACTCACAAGGGGTGGGGAACATATCCAAAGAGATAAAGAAAAGAAAACTGTATTCCCCCTATTTTATTTTCATTACTGAATTCAATATTAAAACACGAGAAAATCCTTTGGATTTTCTGTGTCCCGGAAATCAAAGATTTCCGTGAAATCAATAAATAATATTAAAAAATTTTTAAAAATAATAAAAAGAAAAAAAGAAAAAAATGACACGAATGAAAAGAGAAGTTTATTTTAATATGTATAAAGAAGAGGAACTTGAAGAGAGCAAAAACCAGTATATTAAAACAGGTTATCCTAGGCCGGCAAATGATACAAAAAAAGGGGACTACAGATATAGGTTAGTCCATGAAACTTTTCAACAAAGTATAGAGGAGGCATATTATTGGATATTGGACTTTATGAGATATGAACAAGGATATGCACATATCGAGAAATTAATAGATGTGTTTGCTGCTTCAGAGCATAGTGCTTTTTTTGGTGTAGCACAACAAAGGATTGGTTTACAACAAGATAAAGTAAGTCAGTTTTTGGCAACAATAGGAAAGATGGTCAGAGAGCTGTTCCAATTAGTAAGAGAAATAAGGGTCTTAGATGAGAGGTTAAGTTATTATTATGATAGTTTTACTACTAGCAAAAGTTCTGAAAGCGCGGAGATTACATTAAAAGGGACGTATATTGATATGGTTGAAGGAGGAGCTAAAAATCCTGCATCTGTTTATGGAATGAGCAGAGAATTACAGTTTACTACTTTGCCAGATTTGTTCTTTAGCACCCATCCAAAAACTGCAAGAGATGTTGATGAGGTTGTAGATAAACTAGAATTTAACAGAAAGGTTAGAGAGGTTTTGAAGAGAAAACTAAGAAGCTTCTTGGAATGGAAAGAGCACACATTTAATGAGTTAAAAAACAGAAGAAGGTTTACTTTAAAATATTTAAGGCAACATTATGACATAATAAAACTATATATGACATGGGTAAGACCTTATTTGAGGAATATAAGAAGACTGCAGAGTGAGGAAATGGAATTAAAAAAGCCAAAAACACCAGATTTAATAAGCGCATTTGAAGGCAGTTTAATTGAGATAGAGATTCTAGGCAAGCATTTGCCTGAAAATAATAAAAAATATTATGCCTGTCAGTTAATAAATTTCCATTACAGAACAAGGCCAAGCATGTCATATCAGCAAGAGGGGTTTCAAAGGGGGCCTTTGCATGTTGGCGAAATCAAAGTAACGTTTAGAGGATATGTTTGGGCTGATGAAGATGTAGAGAACTATAAAAAAATGAGGGATGAGGAGGATTTTGAGTTAATTGGGGTGATAGATAGTTCTGTTAAGGCTGCAATGGAGGCCTTAGGAGAGGAATTAGAAAAGTATTTGGCAGAGGCTGGAGAGGTTAATATAGAGATCCCAACAGAAGAGAAACATGTTCCAAAGCAGGTAACAGCAGGACCATTTGTTTCTGTATTTAAAGGTTTTGGAGAACTATTTGGCAGCATGGGTACAGAAAAGATAAAAAAAGAAGGGCATAAAGTAGCAAAAAAAATGAGTAAAATTGAAGTTGAGGGAGAAAAAAATAGAGCTGAAGAGTTTGTTAAAAAAACATTATACCATTGCTATAGGAATTTTAAGAAAGCGCACAGAATGTTGTCCTGGTAAATAATAAATCAATTAACAATTTTATTTTTAGGTAAACAAAGTTTGTCTTAAGTACGAAGTTGCACCAATATTTTTTTTTTTTTAAAAATCAATGATAAATTTATAAAAATAAAATTAAAAATGAAAGAAGAAAAAATAAAGAAACTTAGAGAAATAAGCAAAAAAAATAGAAAAGAGATTGAAGAAGCGCAAAGCATGGTAAGAGGAACAGAAGATATAATAAAGGAAAAACCAATTAAAGAAAAAATAAAAATACCTAAATTAGAGGAAGCTGAGATTTCTGAAATAGTTAGAGAAGAGCCAAGAAGGTATTATTCTGCAGAGGAAGAATTAACAAGAGAAGAAAGGAGAGAAACAAGATTAGAGGAAACTGTGGAAAGGGAACACGAGGAAAGACTGCCAGAAAGAGGAACAGCACAAGCACAATATGAAATTTTTAAACAAGAATTTAAAGAGCAAAGTCCTGAAGAAATTTATAGCGCTGTGAGAAATGTATATCAAAGAATTCGGGAAGGTAGAGAAGGTCCTACTCCTGAAGATATGAATAGGGTTAATGCTGCAATGTATGAGGCTCATAGAAGAGAGCATGGAATGATAAGTGAGGATGTTTCAAAAAAATTAGTTATTACAGAAAGGATTGGTTCTTGGATTAGCAGGATGTATGAGCATTAGTCAATATTTTTTTTTTTTCCTCACTGGATATCTTCTAATAAAATTTTATTTTTTGCGTTCTCCTTTTTTATTAACTTTGAAAGTAAGAATTAATTTATCATCATCTGCTTCTTCAATTAGAACGTAATCACCCTCCTTAATATTATAAGCAGTTAAATATTTAGTTGGAATTTGTATTCTACCTATCTTTTGTATTTTATAAACCCATTTCATCTTCTATACTTCTTTATTCTTCCTCTCTAAGTAAAAATAACCAATACTGTGATTCTTTTGCTTCTCTTTTACTTATCGATAAATAACGAATAAACTCCTTTTTTGTTTGGGAAGCTTGGGCTTCACGCGCATTTGCCTAGCAACAACCCCTGGAGAACAAACTTATCTACTCTTGTATAAATTTCTTTCTGCTCGTATTTCTGCATTTCTCATTGAGAATTGCGCATTTTACCCTTGCGCTCCGTCGGCCTTGTCTGCGTCGACGTGCATTCCTTTGCATTCCTTCCTGGAG
>CAYXTQ010000052.1:0-6619 GCA_964467845.1 uncultured Methanosarcinales archaeon
TATCACACTTTAGAGTTTGCAGAAGAAGGTTTTGGGTTGCATTAACTATTTAAACATTCTAACAAACAAAAGACTTAATTCATACAAAATAATTAAGGGCACTGCTACAATTATCTGGCTAAAGAAATCAACTCCTGGAGTTATTATTGCTGCTATTACAAAAATTAAAACATATATTGCTTTTCTTTGTTTTTTTAATATTTCAATATTAACTATATTCAGTCTGTGCAAAAGCAGCATTATTAATGGAGTTTGAAACACTAAACCAAAGCTTAAAGCAGTGATAAAAACAAAAGAAATAAACTTGTTTAAACTCCACATGTTTAATACATTAAAAGATGCTAGATTAGCCAAAAAATATAATGAAAGCGGAAGGAAGATAAAGTAAGCAAACACACTTCCAGCTAAAAATAAAACTACAAAAGACGGTAAAATAAGGCTAATTGCTTTTTTTTCCCTTTTTGTTAAAGCCGGCTTTACAAACAATAAAAGCTGGTAGATAATTAATGGAGAAGTTATCATTAAAGCCATTAAAAAACCAACTTTAATCTGTGCATAAATGAACTCTAAAGGCGTTAAAACAACTAATTTTATGTTTTCTGCTATAATTAAATCATTAACAACTCTTTCAATAATAATGTTAGAAATAAAAAACCCGATAAAAAAAATAAAAAAAAAAAATATTAAAACAAGAATAATCCTTTTTCTTAACTCATCTAAATGCTCTATCAGAGGTTTAACTGTCATAAAAACACCTAACAGCTACCACCCCTTTATCCTTTCAACTCTTTTTTCTCTTCCTTTCCTTCAACGCCTTTCTTGTATTCTCTAACAGATTTCCCAATAGCTTTTGCTAACTGCGGAAGTTTTTTTGGCCCAAAGAGAATTAAAATTATTATCAAAACAATTATTATCTCAGTTATTCCAATTGCCATTTTACATCCCCCAAAATAGATGTTATATTATTATTTATATTTAAATCTTCTGTTTTTATATTTTTACTTTTTTAGAGTAGCTATAATTTAGAAAGTTTTATATATTTTAATTGTTTTAAATTAATTTTGGGTGGTATGAATGAAAAGAAGAGAATTTTTGAACTTGTCAGCTAGGACAGTAATTGCTATTCCTTTTATTGTTAGCGATGCTTCCGGTTTAGAAAGATTAGCTGTAGAAATTTCTCCAGGAGAAAGCATAACTTGGGAACAGCATCAAGAGGATTTGAAATATCTGATAAATGAATACGAAGATCAAATAAAAAAGCATCATAATGGAAAATATACTGATAGTCAAGAAAACCTTATAGAAATGATTATATCATTGGATGAGGAAAAAGACAAAATATATGGTGAGTGGGTCGAAGCACATATTAAATTTAAAAAGGCTTTGAAGGAAAAAAAAGATATTGCGTCTGCGATAGATGCTATTAATAAAAAATTTTCTATGTCATACATCAATGATAAATATGGGCCATTAAAACCAACAGATTTTGTAAATATAAAATTTGACCCAAATAATATTTTTTATTTTAGGAGAGATTTCGAAGGTCAGAAAATGCTTTATGTAAAAGATGTTGGAACTAACGGCTTACAATTGTATACAAAAGATTTCGTCAGAACTGATAAAGACCTTGAAATAGATGGGTTTAGTTTTGAAGGTCCAAAAATAGATGGTAAAGAATCAGAATGGAAAAACACTAGTGAAGAATTTAAACAAAAGTATATGCGTGAGATTCACCAAATTGTAAAAGACATAAAAGATAATAAAATACATATGTATTTTTGGTTCACAGACCCTAAATCATTTCTTAAATAAATTAAAAACCTCATAGAAACATTTAAATATAACTTTTTCCTTTACTTAACAAAATGGGGGTAACTGATTACAAAATAGCTACTATAGGCAGCCATTCTGCTTTACAGATACTTAGAGGAGCGAAACAAGAGGGATTTTCTACAATTGCTGTATGCTTGAAAAACAGGATTAAACCTTATACTTCTTTTAATGTTGCAGATGAGATTATAACAATAAATTTCTGGAAAGAATTTCCTAAAATAGAAAAAAAATTAATTGAGGAAAATGCAATCCTTATACCTCATGCTTCTTTTATAACATATATGGGCCACGAGTCTGTTGAAAAACTAAAAATGATGTATTTTGGCAACAAAAAAATATTGAAGTATGAATCAGACAGAAACTTGGAAAGAAAATGGCTCAAAGATGCAGGATTAAAGCAACCAATTATTTTCAAAGACCCAAAGCAGATTGACAGAAGCGTTATAGTGAAGTTTCACGGTGCAAGAGGAGGAAAAGGATATTTCCTTGCTAAAAACTATGAAGACTTTAAGGAAAAAATAAAAGGCTATCCAAAAACAGATTATGTAATCCAGGAATACATTCTGGGAGTTCCAATTTACATACATTATTTCTACAGTCCCTTGACTGATGAAATAGAGATTATGAGTTTTGATAAAAGGTATGAAAGCAATGTTGACAGCCTTGGAAGGATTTCTGCAAGAGACCAGATGGCTTTAAAGAGGGTTGATCCTAGTTATGTTATTGTTGGAAATATGCCTTTAGTTGTAAGAGAGTCTTTCTTGCCAGAAATAATAGATATGGGAGAAAAGGTTGTAAAGCAATCAAAAAAGATTGTAAAAAAAGGTTTATTCGGGCCTTTCTGCCTTGAAACAATATTTACACCTGAAGAACAAATTTATGTTTTTGAAATCTCAGCAAGAATTGTAGCAGGAACTAATCCTTATATAGACGGTTCGCCTTATACTTGGCTTAAATATGATGAGCCAATGAGCACAGGAAGAAGGATTGCTCGTGAAATAAAGTTAGCAATAGAGCAAAATAAGTTAGATGAAGTCTTAGGATAAGATGATAACCCAAAAAGACATATTAAAAGTTGTTGAAAATTATGATTTAAGTAACATTACAATTGGGGTTTTAGGCGGCCATAGTGCTTTAGATGTTTGCAGGGGAGCAAAGAAATATGGCTTTAAAACAATAGCTGTTTGCCAAAAAGGTAGAGAAAAAACTTATGATAAGTATTATAAAACAAGAGATAATAAAGGAGTTATTGATGAAGTTATTATTTTAAATAAATTCTCTGATATAACAAAAAAAGAAGTAATAAAACAATTACAGGAGAAAAATACTATTTTTATCCATAACAGATACTTCTGGGTTTATTTCAACTTTAAAGATATAGAAAACAAATTTCTAGTTCCGATATTTGGAACAAGGCATATGCTAAAATTAGAGGAAAGGGATATTCCAAAAAACCAGTATTATTTATTGGAAAAAGCAGACATTAGAATTCCGAAAATATTCAAAGACCCAAAGAAAATAGACAGATTAGTAATAGTCAAGGTTGCAGAAGCTATAAGAGGCTATGAAAGGGCTTTTTTTCTTTGCAATAATTATGATGAATTCCAGGAAAAGTCTGAAGAATATTTGAAAAAAAAAATAATTACAAAAGAATCTTTGAAAAAAGCTGTAATTGAGGAATTTATTGTTGGAGCACAGGTTAACTTTAATTTTTTCTATAGCCCTTTAACTGATGAATTGGAGCTAATGGGCACAGACACAAGAAGGCAAACAAACTTAGATGGTCTATTACGCTTACCAGCTCCTGAACAACTAAATGTTTTAAAATACTTAAAGCCAAAATTAATTGAAACAGGCCATATTGCTGTTACAACAAAGGAATCTATTTTAGAGAAAGCATTTGAGATTGGAGAAAAATTTGTTGCAGTAACTAAAAAAGAATCTTTTCCTGGAATAATTGGGCCTTTTGCATTACAAGGAGCAGTAGCAGCAGAGCAGGGCAAAGAAGAAATTATAGTTTTTGATGTTTCAATGAGAATTCCAGGCTCACCTGGAACAATATTCACTCCTTATTCTGGATATTTGTATGGTAACAGTATTAGCTATGGCGAAAGAATAGCAATGGAGATAAAGAAAGCAATTGAGGAAGGTAAATTAAATTTAATTCTTACATGAAAACCCTAATTATTTACACTTCACTCCATCATGGAAACACAGAAAAAATTGCTAAAATTATTGCTGCAATACTTAATATCTATATATGGATTTTAAACGCATAATTTAAATAAAAGATTTGATTTCTTACTGCTATGGGAAAAAAAAAGAGAAGAAAATATAAAAAAAGTAAATGGAAAAAATGGTTGAAAAAAAATAAAGTTATAGTTATTTTAATATTGAGTGCATTATTCTTATTTTTTTTTTTCTTTGGAGCAAAAACTGTATTATACATTAATTTCCTCTTAGGAAATGATATTGTTGTTAAGTTAAATGTGGATAAAGCGGATATTTCTCTCCTACATGGACAAGAAGAAAACATATCATTTGAAGCGAGCGTTAAAACAAACCCTTTTTGCACTTCAGAATGTGAATCAACATTTAAAGACATAAGCAAAGGCAATTTTATTGAACATGACAAATTTATATTAAAGCCGAGAAAACCATTGCTCAAGCAATACATAATAAAACCAACACAACTTGGTACAGGTCAAAATCTTTACCGTTTTGATATGGAATGCTATGCTAAAAGCACAGTATTATGTAACACAGATGAACAGCCAACAACACGAAGCATCCTGATTACAGTTAAGTATGATTTAACTGAAGAAGAAAAATTGTTGAAAAATAACTTAAAAGAGCAGCTTGGAAACCTAACACAAACATTAAGTGAGTTACAAGGTACGCAATTAATTTTTAATGGTGTAGTTAATGAATTAAACAAAACAACATTAGTAGATAAATTGGAAGAAGAGCTCATCTATGTGCAAAATAAAATTGATAACCATATTGCAGAAATATTGTTGCTAAAAGAGATATGGGAAAAACAAGATTATTATATGCTTGAAAAGGAATTCCAAAATGTCAATAATGAAGTGAAAACAATAAAAAAAAAAAAAATAGAATTAAACAATATTCTTTTTGACTTTATTTCTTCCTATAATGTGCTTATACAAGATATGAACACAACAAAAGGACAATTAGAGGAACTTAAAGATATATTTCTAACAAATCAGACCTTTGCTCTTGAAATTAATCGAACTATTGAAGAGTTTAACAACGCAGTTACTATTTTCAAAAATAAGAATACAATTACAGAAAAAGAAATTGCAGTTAACCAGATATCTAATAAAACAAAATTACTTCAACAATCAATAAGTCAAGAAATTAAGAAAGAAACTTTAAGACGTGAACTCGAACTTGATGTTTCATATGATGCTTTGTGTGAAGTTAATGGGCTTTGCATACAGCATCCTTCTATAGAAGAACGTGCAAACCAAACATTATTTGAATTAAACAAAGCATGTGCTGCTGTTGAATCTTTAAAAGGAATTAATACTGAATTAAATAATTCTATGCAAAATGCTTCTGTTAATTTGTCATATCCTAATGAAGATGCGTTTTGGGAAAATATCAGTTTAAAAGTAAAAAATATCAAACAAAACATTATAAATAATTATTTAGATGAATTGCCAGAAAATGCAACCAATACAGAACTTATTAAAGAATTAGTAATGCAAAAACCTTTAGTTGAATCTGGAAATTATCCTAATTATAATCTTACTCCTGCTCTTGTTATTGAGCTTGTAAAACAACAGCCACAAACTTGTGATATCTTGGATATAACATTAACTGATTTGAAAGAATTTGATATTAACGGGGTAGAAGTAAAAGAAATAACTCCTATTAATTTGGGTATTATTTTTGAAGAACCATTACCAAAATGCTGTGTTTTTGGAAAATGTAATGTATGCTGTATTACTGAAGATTGCATTAATAACCCCTTAACATTTCCGGTTGTACTCTTACATGGCCATGCTGTTAACAAAGACGTTTCAGCAGAGTACAGCCTTGAAGGATTTAATAAAATCCAGAAAAAACTTGAAGATGATGGCTATATAAGTGCTGGTACAATCACATTATACACAACAAAAGACAGTCCTGAAGGAGTTTGGGGATTGCCAGGAGTGCCATTGACTATTCGAGCAAGTTATTATTTTGACATTTTCAAACAACCTGATAATTATGTTGTAGTTCAAACAAAAAGTGAGAACATTGACACTTATGCAATAAGGTTAAAGGAATTAATTGATACTATAAAATACAAGACTGGCAAACCAAAAGTAAATTTAGTTGCATTCAGCATGGGCGGCTTAGTTGCAAGGCGTTATATCCAGATATTTGGCACAGATAATGTAGAAAAATTGATATTAATCGGAGTCCCAAATAAAGGAATTGTTGGTAACATAGCAGATTACTGCCCAATTATTGGTGAAAAACGTGAATGTAAAGATATGAATGCAGATAGTTTGTTTATAAACAAGTTAAACAGAGGTCCTTTGCCTAATATTCCTATTTACAATATAGTTGGAACTGGTTGCAGGATGGGAGATAAATTAGGTGATGGGGCAGTATTAGAAGATCATGCTTTGCTTGAAGGAGTAAATAATTATGTGATAAACGGAACATGCAGCAGTAAGATTAAGCCATTACACCTTGACTTAAGGGACACAGATTTATATCCTAAAACTTATGAAATAATTATTAATGCACTTAAGGAATAATTGTTTTT
>CAYXTQ010000053.1:0-6599 GCA_964467845.1 uncultured Methanosarcinales archaeon
ATGATACCTGACCAACATCCTCTACAAAATGAGCCTGCACAGTCTTATTACCATTTATAGTGATTGTGGTGGATGCCGAGTTTGGATCTGCTACATCTCCGCTCCACTCATCAAACCTATACCCTAATGACTGTATTGCATTTAGAGATACTATATCGCCTTCAGTATAAATATAAGTGTCAGATGATTCTGGTATTGTAGTCCCGCTTCCTGCAGGATCCACTTCAAGCATTGTTAGTGTATAGTTGTTCAGAACAGGGGCTATATCGCATTTACAATCACCAGTGATATTTGCATAATGCACAGCAAATTTAAAATTAAAATTTTTTGAGTATTGTCTGGTTCTGTTGTCCTCTATTATAATAATACCCCACGGATCATCAATTTTTATAAAATTTATTTTAGAGATAGTATTAGCATTGCAGCCGCCAGGAATTATTGCATCGCAATCCTCTGATAAATTGTATTGGAGAGGGTAGTCATATCCACTAATATTTTTTAACAAATTCATTGTAATATTATTGTAAATTAAACCAAATCTCACATGAACACCGGTTTTAAATGTATCTATCTTTCCTTCAGAACTTTTTTTTTTTAAAATAATAGAATAATTTATTTTAGCATCAACGTCTTCCATATTAATGCTTATATTAACCTCTTTATAATTTAGTGTGGGCTTTGTAATATTATAGATGTTTTCAAAAAATGATAAGTTAAGGCATTCTTCAAACTCATAAGCAACATATTTTGATATTCTTTCTTGTACATCCTCTGTTGACAGATTATAAAAGTCTTTACTTCCGCCATTATAATCATACAAGACAGCGTAATCCTCACCGCCATAAGTAATTTTTTGTGGAGGGCCTGGATCACCGTATTCTCCTGATAAACTTATATAGCCCCCATAAGGTCCAATTCTATCAAATAACGCATCTTCAATACTTTTTTTTAGGCACTCTTCAGCATAAGTTTTGATTGATGCCAATTCAGTAGCAGACATTGTTGTTTTTTGTGCTGCCTTTTCTGTTTTTTTTACATCAACCTTTTCCTTTGTAGAAGATAAAAAAACAAAAAAAACAATCATTACCATTCCAACAATTATAAACAAAGTTATTTGACCTTTCTTCATTTTTTCATAAGATGTATTATTAACCCTATACAACCTATTGTAACAGCGGCATCTGCAATATTAAAAGCAGGCCACACTTTAAAGTCAATAAAATCAATTACATAATTTAACCTTAACCTATCCACTAAATTGCTTATTGTTCCTCCTAAAATTAAAGCAGTAAATATCTGTACTGACTTTTTATTAGGAATTTTATCATAAAGAAAAAATATAACTCCAACCACAATGACAGAAAACCATATTAACAGAATAGTCTGGTTTTTTAAAATTCCAAAAGCTGCGCCAGTATTTTTTACAAATGTAAAATACAAAACCTTTTTTATGATTGTGATTTGTGTATTAATATTTTTAGAAATAAAGAACTTTGTTATCTGGTCTATAAATATTGTTAAAATTGTGATTAAAAAAATAATTAAAAATTTTTGTTTATCTTCAGAAAGCATCTTTTACCATCTGTATCTATTGGTACGATCTTCCTCTCCTCTGGCAATGTTCTCTAAATTAATAAGCCTTTGATTTATACTTTCTATTGCTGCCCTTAAGGCGTCTAATTTAGATGAGATAACCTCTAAATTCTTACCAAGCACATAAGTTGGATCCTGTGCTTGAAAACTTTGCTGAGGTTGGGGAAAATGCTGGAATTGTGTTGAAGGAGCAGGCTCAAATGTTGGAAGCGGCTGCTGTGTTCTGGTATCAGGGTAAGAACCCAAATCAGAAGTTCCTCCTAAACCTGGGGTTGTGTCCTCTGCTCCAATGCCAAGGCCTAAATCAGAATCTTTTGGTGGAGCAAAGTCAAATTCTTTTTCTTTCTTACCAAATAGTTTTCCAAAGAAACCCATTCTTGCACCTCTTTTTAGCTGAAAGTTAGATACTTATCTATTTAAATTTATTGTTTTCAGTTCCTCGTAAGTTACAGGTTTGTATCCTTTATCTAAAGCTTTTTTTAAAAGATTCATATTATCATCAAAGGTTTTCATTCTTATCTCTCCAGGATGTATCGTAAACCTTAATATTTTTTTATTTAATCTAACGTAAATTATTGAATACATTTTTGTAATAAAAGTAAAAAACTTATTGCTGCCAACCATTAAAGTAGCTAAACTATTAATCTTTTTATCATTAAAATAAATTATTTTTGTAAACGTAGTAGTATAAGTAAACCCCAAATCATTTAAAGCTTTAAATGTATTCTTGTTTTCTTTCCAATAACCAGGAACAAAACCTTTTGGGTAAAAATCAAATGCTTTATGAAAACTATTTATTGCAATCTCTAAATTATTTTTAACATCTTCATAGCCTTTACTAAATTCATTTCTTTCATGAGTATAACCATGCAGAGCAATTTCTGCTCCTTCCTTTTTTTCTTTTTTAATTGATTCAATAAATTCAGGATAATCATTAATATCTTTATTATCAAGATAAGGTGTTACAAGAATTGTTTTTTTGGTTATGTTTAGTTTATCCAATTCAGAAAAAATTATTTTTAACTCTTCATTAAAAACAGGGCTAACATCATGAACCTCTACTATAACATACTTTTGATTATTTTCTTTTTTTATGTTTATCATTATCAACAAAATAATAAAAAAAAATATTATTAAAATAAAAATTTTATTTTTCATTTTCATATTTACATAAATCCTTTAAAGGACATTTATCACATAATGGTTCTGTTTTGCAAATATTTTTTCCAAGCTCAACCAATAAAGCATGATACTCATTAAATAATTTAGCATCTTTTTCCAAATTCTCCATAAATAAATTCTGCAATTCTTCATAAGTTTCCTCTTTATAACCTAATCTTTTAAAAATTCGTTTAGTGTAAGCATCTATTACAAAAATAGGTTTTTCTGCTGCATATAAAATTATAGAATCTGCTGTCTCTGGTCCAATACCTTTTATACTTAATAATTCATCCCTTAATTTTTCTGTATCTTTTTTGAAGAATTCTTTTAAATTACCTTTGTAATTTTCTGCTAAATACTTTGCAAATATTTTTAACTTAACTGCCTTTTGATTATAATAGCCAGAACTTTTAATTAACCTTGCTAATTTTTTCTTATCTATTTTTTTTATCTTCCTTATATCAATTAAATTTTCCTTATTTAAATTTTCAATAGCAACCTCAACATTTTTCCAAGCAGTATTCTGAGTTAATATTGCTCCAACACATATTTCTAATTTTTGCCTTTCAGTTAATCTATCCCTTTTTTTATATGTTGGCTTAACAGAATTTTCATTAGTCACAGGCCACCAGTTTTGAGCTCCAAAATGCTCTAAGAGTTTGTTGTAAATGTTTAATATATTAGTCATAAATAATAAAGAATTATAAGGAATATTTAATTGTTGTTATCATAACCCTTTTGTTGTAATAAGTAAATAATACCTTTATCTAATTCTTTTAATTTTCCCCTCCAATCCCCTTTTATGACAACTGAAACAGCCTCTTCAAGAGCAGAAGTAAAAAAATCTGGGTCTTTTGGAAAATACTTTTTTATTAAAAAATCCCTCAGTGAAACATAATATCTACTTATTTCTTTATTTGAATCTTCTAAATCATATATTTTAACTTGGGATAAAATCACAATATGAAGTGGATTAAATATTTTTTGTTCAATTCCACTTTTAAGACGTTTCTCAAAAAATTCTTCAATATTTACTTCCTCATTTTTTTCTTTTACATACACCCCTAATATATTCAGAATATTAAGAAAAATCTTTTCTATATCACCTTTATCCTTGTCAATTAATTTTTCAAAACTCATTTTTACTGTGCTTTTGAAATTCTTAAAAATAAACTCATCTTATCTATGTTTTCATATTTATACTTTGTCCCCTCTAACATGTTATTTCTAACATATAACCACCTTTTTAAATTTTCATTACCTCCTTTAAAATATTTTTCTATAGCAACATGATAATCATGTAACATCTCTTCTGGAATCATAGTAAACCATGGTATCCTATATTCACTAAAAATAGGCATTCTCCTTGATGCATCATCAAAATCTTCTAATTTAATCTGTTTACCAAAGTGCGGTTTGAATAATTTTTCATAAGGATTAGAATAATTAGGCAATTCTTTTTGTTCTTCTAATAAAAAAATATCAGGTGCAGTTTTTTTATCAAAAACAATTTTTCTTTCCAATAGAGGGTATTCCCCAAATACTAATCTTCTAACTTCATTGTCTTTTACATATTCCATAGCAATTGTTTCATGTGGAGAATCCTTATTTTCAATAACAAGTCTATTAAATTTAAATCCTTTTTTTCTATACAGTTCATCCAATTGATCAAACAATTTTCTTACCTGAATTGGAATTGGATTACTTCTTTCGAGAAAGTATTTATTAGCAATAACTTCAAAGCCAGCACCACCATCCTGTATTTTATCTAGCAAATATCTCGTGTCATAAATCACCGGAATTTTTGTCAATGCTTTTGAGATTTTAAATTTAGTTTCATTATTAAAAATATAATCAAATACAGAATCCACCATTAAGTATGCAAAATTAGGTTGTTTCCCTTTAATAGCACAGTAAACCTTTTCCGAAGATAATTGGGGCTCATGCACGTGGAAAGGCAATCTTATTTTTGAATTGCGTCTTTTTAGCACAGCTTGAAGGTTTTTAATTAGTTCTGGATGATACCTTGCTAGCAACAATGTTGCTGCAATCTCAGTACAACCTTTTTGAGTAGGTTCATATCCAGCTTTAACTTCAACAAATGAAAAGTCTTTACAATCATCTGATAACATTGCAAAAGGAACCTTGCTATCCTCAAAAGGACCTTTGATCTTAATTGTCTGAAATCTTCTTTCTTTTGTACCGCCCATTTTAGGTTTCATGTATGCTGTAAGAACAATATCTCCGCTATGTGGTAGCCTATCAGGATGCTCCAGGTCATCAAGAAAGAAAAAATCCCTGTAATCCAAATCCATAAAATTATAACTTCCGAATCTTTTTCTAATTTTTTGCCTTGTAACATTAACTAATTCGTCTTGTGTAAGTTCTGTAAGCTTTTTTCTTTGATGTTTTTCTCCTAATTTTAATAAATATTCTTTATCCAAATTAAATACTGTACTCCCCTCCTCTTCCTTTAATTTTTCTACTAACTTTGGTCTTTCTACTAACCAGTTTCCTAATATATTTTCTAAATCTGTTTTTTTAGTTAACAACCATCTAGCAAAGAAAAAATTTGTCGGATCCCATAATGGTTTGTTAGTAGGATTATCGTAAACTGCTACAATATAGTTTCTTCCAGTAAAATAAGGGTACTTTATTTTAAAATCCAATGTTTGATTCATTTTTTTAAGAAACAATCTCTCTCTTTTCCACTCTTCTCCCAATCATTTTCTCTTTTATTTATTTTTCCATTATTGCTAGAGTAAACATTAAAAAAAAATAAAAACTTATGTGCTAGTTCACCTTTGTCAGCTATATTATCAGCACCACCCTTATATATCATATTAACATTCATGTACTCAGCGCCTTTTCTAGTAACTTCAAATCTGTGATTTTCATCAGGATTGACCTCTTTTGGCATATTTTGAGTATTAAACACAAATTCACTATCATTTAGGATTGGCTCATATCTTTCCTTTTTTAAATCACCCACTATTATATCTAAAGCTTTTTCAGGTGATTTAGACATACCGTCAATGGTAAACATTGAAATATACCATTCTATACCATTAAGTCCTAATTCTTTTCTGGAGTGATATTTGAAATTAGTGTGCATGATAGAATTAAATTTATTTATCCTTTATAAACCTTTCCATTTTTTAACTACTAATTAGTAAATAAGAACTAACCAATCAAAACAGCATTCACAGTCCCGTCCTGTCCAGGCCTTGAAGTTACTTTTGCCTTTCCCTTTTCTGTATCTATTATAGTTCCCTTTGTTATAATATTTCTCCTTACATAATGTCTGTTAGCAGGATTATCAACAACAGTCAATATTTTAGCTTTAGAATAAGTCTTTGTTTTTGTGTCTAATAAATTAGCAATCTCAGCATGAAATAATCTTATTTTAATGTTACCTCCCTTCGTCCTAATATTTTTTAAATCTTTTTTGCCTATTTTAGTTAAGGAAGGCAAATTACCTTTTTCGTAAAGCTTTTTCTTTCTATAAAACTTATACCTTCCGCCAGTAAACTTTCTTTTTGATCTTGATTGAGTTAACACCATAGTTTAACTGAGAAATTTTACATCATTTAAAAAACCTTCGTTTTTAAAAAACCATTGAAAAAAAAAATAATTCAATAATAAAAAATACTTTAAAAAAAAAAAAAAATTGTACAAGGGGGTGGGGAACATAAGTAAAGGTATTAAGGAAATGTAATAAGTATTCCCCCTTTTTAATTTAATATTGATTAATCATTGATTAGAATTCAATAACAAAATAATCATTAAAAAATACTTTAAAAAAAAAAAAAATAAAAAAATTAATATCAGGTTCAAATAAACAT
>CAYXTQ010000054.1:0-1619 GCA_964467845.1 uncultured Methanosarcinales archaeon
CTTAATGGCAGAAAAAACAAAACTAAATCAAACTTCTTATCAATTAACAATTAAAGCAGAACGCGAGCAGGATTTAAGCAGCAAGTATCAGGACATTAAGGCAAGAAAAGAGCAATTAGAGAGTGATAAGGTATTATTGCAACAAGAACTTACTACTGCAAAATCAGATTTAGCAGCAAAAGAGGCAGAACTTACTACAACAAAAAACGACTTAGATGTTGCTAAATCTAAAGTTTCTGATTTAGAAGATGATATTTCAAGCAAAAATAGTGAAATAAGCAGGCTTAATGCAAGAATTAGTTGCTTGCAAAGCACAGGTGATGATTCAGAGGGTAATTGTTAAAATGAAAATCAATAGATTTTCAATGTCAAAATTTGGAGGTAAAATTTTAACAAATGAAAATAAAAAAAAAAAAAATATTTTCAATGTTAAAATTCAGAGGTGAATTTTAACAGATGGAAAAACCGTTTTTTAAACTGTTAAGGGAAATAAACATTACTTTTGGCAATATAATACTATTTTCAAACATATTAAGCGCTATTATAATATTTTTATTAGTATATTTGTTGTTGGCTTTAATTAAATTTCACCCAATTATTGCAATAGTACCTGCTGTTTTTTATCTGATTATTGATTCATATATCAGAATTAGAAAAAAACATTACAGAGAGGTTGAAGAGGCATATCCAATCTTAAATGAAAAATTAAGAACAGCAGCAGATAATTTATACACAGAAAATATAATTGTAAATGAATTACAAAGAGAGATTATTACTGATGTTAAAAATGTCAAGATAAGTGCTTTTATCAATCAAAGAAGCACATCATATAAGATACTTGCTTGCATTATTTTATGCTTTGCCATACTTTTTGTATCCACATTCAATATAGGTTTTGATATTAAGTTATTGGTTGAGAAGCCTACTGTCTATAAGTATATGCAAGGAGGAAATCAAACCGGCAATGGAGGAGAATTTGGAGATGAGAGAGTGGCTGGCGAAGGAACAAGCGAGGAGATATTTGGAGAACCAGAAGTAGCAGAATTAGGCCAAGAGTTGTTTGATTTTTCAATAAGTGCCTCTGGTTATGAAATTAACTTAGATGATATAAAAGATGTGGAAAAAAAAGAGTTTCAAGAGTTATTTCCAGGAACAGATTCAATATTTACTTCATCAGCTGTTTATGAGGAGAATATTCCAAAAGAACAACAAATATTGGTGAAAAATTATTTTAAAGAGATAAGCGAATAATCAATAAATAATGTTTTTAAAAAAAAAAAAATCAATAATAAAAAGAAAAATTCAATAAAAATAATTCAATAATAAATTTTTAAAAAAAAAAAATAAAAAAAAAAGAGGTAGATAAAATGAGGGCTTATAAACAAACATTTGATGCATTATTCAAGGAAATGGACAAGATTATTGTAGGCCAGGATGATGTTATTGAGCAGATATTGGTTGCAATGTTATGTGATGGCAATGCTTTATTAGAGGGTTATCCTGGTTTGGCTAAAACACTTGCTGTAAGAACAATTGCTGAACTAATGGATTTAAAATTTTCCAGAATACAAAATACTATGAAAAAACATATATATAAATACAAGTTTCTGTTTTCCTAA
>CAYXTQ010000054.1:1629-2381 GCA_964467845.1 uncultured Methanosarcinales archaeon
ACACCTGATTTAATGCCAAGCGATATAACCGGAACATATATAATAGAGGAGCATACTGGAAAAAAAATTTTTAAATTTCAACCAGGGCCTGTATTTGCAAATATTGTTCTGGCAGATGAGATTAACAGAGCAACCCCAAAAACACAATCTGCCTTATTAGAAGCAATGCAGGAAAAACAGGTTACTGTTGGAAATCAAACTTTTAAACTGGATCTGCCTTTTTTTGTATTAGCAACACAGAACCCTATAGAGCAGGAAGGAACTTATCCACTGCCAGAAGCACAGGCTGACAGGTTTTTGTTAAAGATAAGGGTAGGTTATCCAACTCTTGAGGAAGAAAAAGAAATTATCAATAAGTATACAACTGATGTGTCATTGCCAAGACTTAGAACACTAATCAGCAAGCAAGCACTTCTAACAATGCAACAGCATACAAGACAGGTGCCTATTGCAAATGATTTGAAAGACAAGGTAGTAAAAATAATAACTGCAACAAGACAGAAAAAAGAAATTATACAATACGGTGCTTCTCCAAGGGCTTCTATTGGTTTAATATTAGCTGCAAAAGCAAGGGCATTAATAAGAGGAATGAATAATGTAAGTACAGACGATATCAACCAGATAGCATATCCTATTTTACGCCACAGGATAATATTAAACTTTGAAGCAGAACGAAAAGGAATGACAACAGATGATGCAATAAAAGAGATATTGGATAAAGTTAAATAAAAATCAATAAAAAAAAAAAAAAA
>CAYXTQ010000054.1:2391-6555 GCA_964467845.1 uncultured Methanosarcinales archaeon
ATCTTCTTGTTTCTATATTTATTTATTTTAATTTTTTTTTTTTTTAAAAAAAAAACAAAAAAAAATCAAAAAAAAAAAAAAAAAAAACAATAGACTCACAAACACATTAGGCAAACTTAGTTTGACTTAAGCATGAAATTGAAGAAATTATTTTTTTTTTAAATTTTATATTATAATAATTAAAAAATAAAATAAAAACTGGAACAAGTGCACAATTAATTGTGAATGCAATAGTTCACCTAGTGATACATTAAATAATGATTAAAAAAAAAAATGATTACTGCGGATTTTTTAGATCAGTTAGACAAATTCAGCCTTGTAGTCAGAAAAAGGGTTACAAGTAAATATTCCGGGCCAAAAAGGTCAATTGCACAAGGTAGAGGAATAGTATTTAAAGAACACAGGATGTATGCTCCAGGAGATGACATCAGATCTATAGACTGGAATGTTTATGCAAGAACAGATGAGTATTATGTTAAAATATATGAGGAGGAAAGAAACTTTACTGTTCATATAATAATTGATGCAAGCAACAGCATGAATTTTGGAAAAAAAAATACAAAATTTGACTATGCCTCTATGATTGGTGTTGGTTTTGCGTATTTAGCTATAAAAGACAATAACAAGTTTCAGTTTTCAACATTTTCAGATAAGTTAGAGGTATTTCAGCCAAGCAGGGGGATGTCTCATCTTGCAGCAATGATGTATCACCTAAATAATGTGAAGTTAAAAGGCCCATCCAAAATCAAAGAATCAATATTCCAGTACAAAAAATTAATTGGAAGCAGGAGCTTGCTTATATTAATATCAGACTTTTTTATAGGCATAGAAGATATCATAGAAGCACTTTATACATTAGGAGATCATGAAATAAAGGTGGTACAGGTTTTAGATCCTGTAGAAAAGAATTTAAGTATAGAGGGTGACTTTAGATTAAAGGATTCTGAAACAAATGCAATATTAAGAACTTTTATAAGTCCCAGGTTAAGGGTTAATTATCAACAACTTTTAGAAGAGCATTCTGCTGAAATAGAAAAAACATGCAACAAACTTGGGATAAATTTTTATCAAATAACAACAGATACTCCGATATTTGACGCTTTTTACAGAATTTTAGAATAAAGATTTTAAAAAAAAAAAAAGTATTTTTTTTTTTACCACTCATCTTTTTCTTCTGTTTCCTCCTCTTCTGGTTCTTCCTCAGTTTCTTCTTTAGTATCTTTTTCAGATGTGTCTTTTTCTTCTGTTTCTTCTTCTACATCTTCATCCTCAGTTTCTTCTTTAGTATCTTTTTCAGATGTGTCTTTTTCTTCTGAAGAATCCTCCTCAGTTTCTTCATCATCATAACTTTCTTCATCAGAATCTTCTTTTTTAGCCATTTTATTATACCTCCTCGATAATTTATAGAAAAAATTAAGAATTTATCTATTAATAAATGTTTCGGAAATTTTTTTTAATTTCCGAAGCTTGAAAATGCCCTGCATTTTCATTGTTTCGATTTTAATCAATCAATAAAATTTAATAAAAAAAATCATTAAAAAAAAAAAAATCATTATCAATAAATCAATTTAAAAAAAAAAAAAAAATAATAAGGTGCACAAACAGTATAGCCAAACATAGTTTGCCTACAATATGAAATTGCACCAATATTTTTTTTATTTTTTAATTTAAAATCATTGAAAAATTTTTAAAAATAATAAAAAAATAAAAACTGGAAGAAGTGCACAATTAATTGTGAAGATTTTAATATAACAAATAATGATAAATTAAAAATAATTGATAAAAAAAAGAATTATCTCCAAGTTACTTTTATATCATCTGTTCTTTCATAAGGCCTGATGGAACTGTCTTTTATGCTTGTTCTTACTCCACTTTTGTATTCAATTAGTCCAAGCCAGGCAATCATTGCACCATTATCCACTAAAAATTCATTTTCAGGAATAAAACATTTAAATTGATTATCGTGGCACATTTGATTTGCCATTTGCTGCAGTCTTTTATTGCAGGCAACACCTCCTCCAAGTAGAAGTTCTTTTTTATTGCAGTGATGTAAAGCACGTTCTGCGACTTCTAGTAACATAGCAAAAGCGGTTTCCTGCATTGAGTAAGATAAATCTTCTTTTTTATATTTTCCAGAGTTATACTTTTGTTTTAAATTTGTCAATAAGCCTCCAAAGCTCACATCCATTCCTTTTACAACATAAGGTAATTCTATAAAATTTTTTGAGTTTAGACTTAGTTCATAAATTTTAGGACCGCCTGGAAATCCTAAGCCAATATGCCTTGCAAATGCATCAAGGAAATTTCCAACACCAATGTCAAGTGTTTCTCCAAATATTCTATACTTGCCAGCTTCGTATGCAATAACCTGTGTGTTCGCTCCAGAAACATAAAGCAAAACAGGATATTTACTGTTTGTCAATAAATTCCCAATCTCAAGATGAGCAATGCAATGGTTTACTCCTATTAATGGTTTTTTTAACAGTAAAGACAAGGATCTTGCTGCAAATGCCCCTATTCTTAAACAATGGCCTAAACCAGGTCCTTGAGAAAATGCTATTAGATTTATATCCTCTAATTTTATTTTGGCTTTTTTTAATGCCTCTTTTATTACTTTATCGCAAACTTCAACATGGTGTTCAGCAGCTTTAGCAGGAATTATGCCTCCTTCTTCAGTTATGTAACTATCTTTGATATTTGCTAATATTTTTTTATCTTTTACAATTCCAACACCAAATGTGTGCGCTGTGCTTTCAATGCCTAAACATATCATATATTGTTTTTTTATTTTTAATTAGTATAAATGCTTTATTATTTTATTTGGTAATAGATTAAAGCCTAATTTTGAAATTTGTATATTAGTATACAAAAACGTAACATTTATATATTAGTTATATTATGATATTAACTCCAATACTCTATTAGGTAAAAATTAATAATATAAAAAAAAAAGGTGAGAAGATGGAAGGTAATGAAAGAATTGTTAAAAAATTGGTTATGAACATTGTAGAAAATAATGAAAGGATATTGAATCAAAATGAGGACTTTAACAGATTTAGCAAGATAGTCCCTTCTTTATTAAAAAAAGGATTAGACAACCTTAACCTATCAATGTTCAATCCAGAACTAAAATTTCATATTCTCACTGCATTAGGCAAGGAATATAGGAGAAGAGGAAATCTTAGTGATGCTGTAAAATCTTTGGTTTTAGCAGGAAATAAGGAAAAATTGAATGAGGTGGCTGAAGATTATGAAAGATTAATGCAATTTGATAACTGCATTGAAGTTTATAAATTATCAGATAACAGGGAAAAATTATTAGAGGTTGGCAAAAAGTGCCTTGACGAAGGCAGATTAGAACCGGCAGTAAATGCATTTATCTCTATTGGGGACAATAGTAAGTTAATGGAAGTAGGAGAACAGTGTGTGAATAAATACAGGTTTGATTATGCATTTGAAATATTTTCAAAAATAAAAGACAAGGGCAAACTGGTTGAGTTAGGCAACAAATGCGTGGAAGAAAAAAAATATGATTATGCTATAAAGGCTTTTGAACTTGCTGGAGACAAAGATAAATTAAGTTTAGTTGGAGATCTGTGCTTAAAAGAGGAATTTATATCAAAAGCGTTAGAGGCCTATGGTTTGGCAGGTAATGAAAATATGGTTGAGTTTATAAAAGAAAATTTTCATGACTAATTAAACGGAGGGGTAGTAATGCAAAATAACACACCATCTAATTCGGATAATTATTTTATGCAGAAACAGATTGAGATAATGATTGACATTAACAATAAAAAGATAACTAATGAATTAAATAATATGAAGGAGATACTCAGTAAATTAAGCGAAGAAATTAGTGACATTAAAAGAAATCTTAATGCAAACAGAGGAATGCAAAGAGCAGAGCCTGTTGCAATGCCTGATAACAATAAAGAGGTATCTCAAAACAATACAAGGCCAAATAATGGACAACCATTAAGGCCAAGGTATGGTGATTATAAGCCAGGGGATGTGTCTATAAACAAATTTTTTTATTTTGGCAATAAAAAAATAAAATAAAATGTAATAAGTATTCACCCTATTTTAAATCATTACTGAATTTAATATAAGAAATTCAATACACGAGAAAATCCAAAGGATTTTCTGTGCCCTGAAAATCGAAGA
>CAYXTQ010000055.1:0-2572 GCA_964467845.1 uncultured Methanosarcinales archaeon
ATGTATTAAAATGGTAATTGCATATGTTTTAATGACTGTAAGGCACGGAACTAACGAAGAAGTTGCAAAAAAATTAATGAAATTAATAGAAGTTAAGGAATTGCACATACTATATGGTCA
Source organism: uncultured Methanosarcinales archaeon (assembly GCA_964467845.1). GTDB lineage: Archaea > Nanobdellota > Nanobdellia > Woesearchaeales > CAYXTQ01 > CAYXTQ01. The sequence goes on from CAYXTQ010000055.1 coordinate 121, forward strand.
GTATGACATAATCATAAAGGTAGACATAAAAGACGTGAAGGAATTAGATACTTTTATTTTCAAAAAAGTAAAAGTAGTAGCTGGTGTTGAATCAACTGAAACATTGATAAGCAGTGATGTTGTTTAAGGTGTGTATCCAGAGTCTAATACCTTTCTTATATCATCAGCTTTTTTAGGGCCTATTTTTTCCACTTTTTCAAGCTTTTCCTTTTTAGCATTAACTATTTTTTTTATTGTTTTGAATTTCCTAAGTAAAGGTTTTGATAGTTTAGCTCCAACTCCAGGAAAACTGCTGACGATATATTCTTGCTGCTCTTTTAGAGTTAAAGGCTTTTTTTCTCCATGTAAGCTAAAACCTTTATCTGTTTCTTCCTGTTCTCTCTTGGCTATTATATTTATTAAGGCAGCAGTTTCTTTTGGATTTTTTGTTTGTAAGATAGGAATTCCATAGCTTACAGCAATAGTTGCAAGCATTCCTCTTATAGAGTTAGCATGAACATTTCTTACAGAGAAAATATCTTCTACACCTTCTATAATTATTAATGGTCTTTCATAGTTTTGTTTCAATAGTTTTATCTGCTCTAATAATCTTCCATCAATAATGCTGTCAACAAAATCCTGCACTGTTTTAAATTCAATACCGCACCTGCTGCTTACTAAATAATCCGCTGCATCAATTTTTTCCATCAAAACATTAAAACCCAAGTCAACCAATTCCCTGATAACACCAGAACCTTTTTCCCTATAGTCTGCAAAGACTTTTAATTTATCTTCTTTAGGAATATAGGTAGTTAAAGTTGGCTGAACATTGTATTGTATGTTTAATTTTTTTTTTAAATTAAGTAAATGCTTATACATTTTCCTCTCTTTATGGAAAGCAGACCATCTATAAGCTTCATCCCTTGTGTTTTTTGTCATTAAAATTATGACCCTACCTTTCTCTAATCTTCCAGTTCTTCCACGTCTTTGAACTGTTCTAATAGCGCTAGGTATTGGTTCGTAGAAAATCACTAAATCAACCTTTGGAATATCAAGGCCCTCTTCTCCAATAGATGTTGCAACAAGAACATTAAATTTATTTTCTCTAAACTCATCCAATATTTTTTTTTGTTCTTTCTGGCTTAATCCTGTTTCTTCTTTTTTTAATTGCCCAACAAATATTCTTGCTTTTATTCCTTCTATTTTATTTAACTTTTCTTCTATATCTTTTGCATTATCCCTGTATTGGTTGAAAACAATAATTTTAATATCCTTATTTTGCTTATATTCTTTATCTATGATTTTTTGCAACTCAATAAGCTTAGGATGCTCTACTTTTTCATTATACAGTTTTTCTGTTTTGAATAAAGCAGATTTAAAATTAATATCCTTTACAATATTTTTTACAGCTTTAACTTTAGTGGAAAAAGATTCTTTATGTAATCTGTCTAGATATTTATATAACGGGACTATTCCCTGTGTTTCCAATAATTCTAAACCATGATAAATTTTCATTATCTCTGCCAATAATGAAATAGAATTCCACATTACAAAATCTTTTTCTCCGCTTGCAAGTCTTCCTCTTAACTGCGCTTGTATATTCAATAAGTCTTTTTTATTTACATACCTTAAATCCGTTCTTCTTAAAACACCCCATTTTTTTAGTTTTTCTAGCCTTTCTTTTAAGAATTTGTTTAGGTCATTTTTTATTTCTTTAAAGATTGGAGGAAGTTCTAAATTAACAAAATCTATTTTTATTTCTTGGATATATGGTTTAACATCCTCACTTTCAGTAGTTCTTACTTCAATATCTTCAATAAAAAGATTTTTACAGACTTCCTCTATTTTGGAAAGTTCTGATCCAGGAGATGCTGTTAAAGCCAAAATTCTTGGAAATTTTGCTAATTTATTATATTGCTTTGCAACAAAAACATAGGCGTAGTCACCAACCGCTCTATGGGCTTCATCAACACCTAATAAAGAGACATCTTCTAGGTTGATTCTTCCAGAGATTATATCATTTTCTAAGCCCTGGGGTGTTGAGAATATTACTTTTGCATCTTTCCAAAGCTCTGCTCTTTTTTCAGGAGAAACAAATCCTGTAAATGTTGCTATTTTGTTTTCATCTATTTCAAAATGTTTTAGGAACACAAGTTTATACTGATCAATTAAAGGTCTTGTTGGCCCAATAAACAAAATTTTGCTGTTAGGATATTGCCTAAGACGTTGTGCAGCTAACATTAAAAAGATATTAGTTTTACCCATTCCAGTAGGCAATACAACTAATGTATTATGATTTACAGCAGTATTCAATATTGTTTGCTGGTACAACCTAGGTGTAAAGTTCTTTATCATACTCCCCCTTATTTTTAGAAGTAGAGATTATGGATTTAAATAGTTAACTATAAATATTATAAATATATAAAAATAAAAATCAAAAATTATTTAAAAATTTTAAAAAAAAGAAAAAAAA
>CAYXTQ010000055.1:2672-3971 GCA_964467845.1 uncultured Methanosarcinales archaeon
AAATAATATGGTAAATAAAACTGATTGGAAGTATGGTATATGGAAGAAAGGAAAATATATAGATTTGTGGTCTTTAAACCATCTACTTAGTGGAGCATTATTAGCTAGAATTTCATTATTTATTGGAGTATCTTTCTGGTTAGGGTTTTCAACGGCTTTTATGCTAATGCTAGCATGGGAAATTTACGAGGTTATAAGACATATAGAAGAATCAATTGAAAATAAGATTTTAGATATGGTTTTAGGAATATTTGGTTTTTTAATTACGTATTATATACAAACAATGATGGGGTTTACTTCAAGTACTGTATTCTTTGTGATTATATTAATAGTTTGGTTGGTTTTGAATTTATGGGGATATATTAGTTTTCTTAAGAGAACAAAAAAAAAATTGTACTAATAGTCATGACCTGGAGCAAGTATTTTAAAATTGTATTTTGTTAAAGTGTTTAAGCTTTCTTGGAATTTATCTGGCATAGAAGTTGGTAAATCAACTCTGCCAACCTTTTTATTATGAAATAATGTGTCTCCGCTGAAAAGAATATCTTTGTAAAGTATGCAAACACTACCTTTAGTGTGGCCTGGTGTTTTTATTATTTTAAAATTGTTAAATGATTCTAATTTATTTAATTTAATGTTGAATATATCTGCTATTTCTTCATTTAAGATTGTTCCTAACTTATTGTCTTTTAAAGAATTTATTTCTTCTTCTGAAGCATAGAATTTTGAATTGGCGAAGAGGTCAAAATTACCTATATGGTCATAATGCAAATGTGTAAAAAAAACATTTTCAATTTTCTCAGGATTAATTATTTTTTTCAAAGAATTTATTAACATATTCCTAAAATCCCTATTGCCAGTATCAATGACTATTTTTTCCTTTAACAAAACATATACATTACTATCTACATTTATTTTCCAGACATTATCTGAAATCTTTTTTATATTTTCCATATTATTGTTTATTAAATAAAAAATCATTAACTACACAAACAAGAGTAGTCAAACATAGTTTGTCTTAAGTATGTGTCGGAAATCTTTGATTTCCGAGCATCACAGAAATCCTACGGATTTCTGGGACACAAAAAATGTTTCACATTTTTTCGTGTGATCAAAAACCATAGGTTTTTGACAAAATTGAACAATATTATTTTTTTAATATTTTAAATTCAATGATTTTAATAAAATAAAAAAAATAAAACTGGAACGAGTGCACAATTAATTGTGAAGATTTATATACACGAGAAAATCCAAAGGATTTTCTGTGTCCTGAAAATCAAAAGATTTTCATGAAAATCT
>CAYXTQ010000055.1:3981-6544 GCA_964467845.1 uncultured Methanosarcinales archaeon
TTTTAATATTTTAAATAAAAACACTTTAAAAAAATAAAAAAAAAAAAAAAAAAAAACTAATACTCCAGGCTTTTAACATATCCTTCTAAATGCAAATAATAACTTATTGCAATTCCTACCACATAAAGCAAAACAATAATCTTCTTGTTTCCATAAAAACTTCCTAAAACAAAGCCAACAAGAAAGCCAAACAATATTATAATCCAAGGAGTTTTTAAATTTTCTTTAATTCTATACCAAACCCTTCCACCCATAAAGCCAGATAATGTTATCACAACATAACTAATTACAGCGCTTCCAGCCAGTGTAGCAAGAAAAAAGCCTATAATCAAAAGAAAAAAACCTATTACTTCAGCCCAATCTTCCCAAAATTTTACCATTTTATATAGGTTTCCACACCTTTCTTTCAAATGTTGTTAAATAAATAAACCACACTAAAACACCAATTACTAAAGCCCATATGTAAGAGTATATCCCAAGTAATAGTATCAATAAAACATAGCCTCCAATACAACCAAATAAAAACATTAAGGTTAATCTAGAGGCAAAAAATATTCTAGAACCATCTAATGGCGGGATTGGAATAAGGCTATAAGCTGCTAGTGCCCAATTTATTAAGAACAATCTGTTAAAGAATATGTTATCTACTGAAATCAAATGTAAGTTTACTTGCAGGAATTTTATAATTGTGGCAAATAAAATATTTGCAGCAACACCCATAAAAGCAATACCACCTACAGAAGCTAAATTGGTACCATACCTAAAAAAGCCCAATCTGTGAGTTGCCATGTGATGTAAAAAAATTCCGCCAGGAATCAAAACCCATATTTTGCCACGAGAAACAAAAGCAACTATTAGACCAATTAACAAACCATACCACCACATTTTATACTCAACCCTAAAACCCATCTGTAATCCAGCTATTCTTTGTCCAGCATTATGCACAAATAATGCTGTTGCAATCATAAATATGGCAATTATCAAATTTTTTATACCTATTACAAAGCTAAATTCACTCCCATAACCCCAATCCTTGAAAGAAACAATAAATGCCAATATCAATGTAGAAATTACTAATGCCTTAACCTCTTCTTTGCTGAACTTAAAATACCTCTTTATTTTGTCTATTAAATCGAACAAACCATACATTGGCATTTTAGGTTAATCATAAATACAGAAGTATTTAAGTATTTTGGTTTTAACAATGAATAAGGGACAAAGAAAAATGCTTGAAAAACACGAGAAAAGCAAAGCTTTTCTGTGTCACAGAAAATCGAAGATTTTCTCGTGACTTTGTTTTTCAGCACCAACTTAACTGAAAATTTGTAATTTTCAGAGTTTCAATGAATTAAAACCGTTGGAAAAAAAAAAAAAATTATTCTGATTCTTCTTCAGGAGTATAGCTTGGAACTGCTGCCTTGCTTATTATTATAACATCTCCTACACTTTTAACCAATTGATGAGGCACAATAACTCCTTTTGCACTTCCAAGAACTTTGCTTAAGAACGAGTTTTTAGTTGCTCTAACTCTCCATCCAAAAACCTTATTTTTTGTTAATATGCTCTCCTCAACATCTCCGAAATATTCTCCTGTATCAGTAAAAACCTTCATGTCATAAGTTTCGCTTATTTTTTTCATCTTTAACATTAGTATCACCTTTTAATATTCAAAAACTTACTAAATCTAAAATGTTAAAGTATTTAAAGTTTACTATTATTACTATTATTAAATGGAGTATAAAAATTTAACTATAATCGGAACATCTCATATAGCCAAAGAAAGTGTTGAGGAAGTAGAGGAGACAATAAATAAAGAGAAACCGGATATTATAGCATTAGAGCTTGACAAGAAAAGAATGTATACTTTGCTTAATAAACAAGAAGAAAAAATATCTTTTTATAATATTTTTAGAGTTGGGATAAAGGGCTTTTTTTTTTCTTTGCTTGGGGCATGGGCTGAGAAAAAATTAGGAAAATTAGTTGGAGTGAGCCCCGGCTCTGAAATGATTGAAGCTATTAAGTTAGCAAAAAAAAAATAAAAAAAAAATAGCATTAATAGATCAAGATATTGAAGTAACATTGAAGAAATTCTCTAGAGCAATAACATGGAAAGAGAAGTTTAATTTTATTGTGGATGTTTTTAAAGCAGTTTTTCTGAGAAAAAAAAAAAAAATTGAGTTTGATTTAACAAAAGTCCCGGATGAAAAGGTTATTAATGAATTAATAAAAGAGGTAAAAGAAAGGTATCCTAATGTTTATGAAATATTGGTTAAACAAAGGAATAATATAATGGCTCATAACCTCTTTAACTTAATTCAAAATAATCCTGACAAAAAAATTTTAGCAATAGTTGGGGCAGGTCATGAAAAGGAAATTTTAGATTTAATCAAAAAAGAAAATAGTGGAAAAATAACTTATACTTTCAGTTTTGGCACGGCTGTGGTCTAGTGGTATGATAGGGGCTTCCCAAGCCTTTGGTCCGGGTTCAATATAGCGAAGAGGCAAACTTCAGCTTTGAAAGTCCCGGCAGCCGTATTTACCTCTCAAAAGAAAACTGTATTAA
>CAYXTQ010000056.1:0-3476 GCA_964467845.1 uncultured Methanosarcinales archaeon
AGGAAAAACCAAAACCAAAGAAATCAAAAGGAGATAAAGTAGTTGATGCAGAATATGAAGTAAAAGACGAGAAGAAGAAAAAGAAATAAAAATTTTTGAAAAAAAGGGGGTAAAATAGATTAAATGAGAAAAGTATTTTTTTTTATTATTTTTTTATTGGTTTTAATAGTGTTACCAATAGTTAAAGCTAATTCTGTTGGTATTGGTAATAATTATAAGATAGATATCATAGAATGGAGAGAACATGAGTTTATAGAAAATAATAATTTAAAAGTTATTATGATAATTGAATTATATATAAAAGATAAGGATATTAGTGATTTTATTTTTAAGATTGATCCTACAGAAAATGAACATCCTAACAGTATAGTGGACAATTTAAAGTTTTATATATGCGAAGAATATAAATGCACAAAAGTTAAACCTAAATTAGTTAATAAAGATGGATACTACCATTTTAATATAAGTTTAGATGAATATACCCTTAAAAATGATGTTTTAGAAGTAAAAATTAATTACACTTTAAAAAATTTTTTAGATAAAAATGATGATAAATTAATAATTTTAAATACTATATGCGAAAAAGGTGGACTGAGAGAATGTTCGGCTCAGCAAAGAATAAAAAAATATGTATATTTGCCACTTAATACTGCTGTTAGAATTTATCCACCTAATTCGATATTAAGACGTGAAGGTTCAACAGGAAGATTGTATATAGAACTAAATAATTTTACAGAAAATGATAAGAAAGCGATATTGTTTACTGATTTAAAACAAATAAGAAACAGGGAAAAGTTTTTGTTTGTTTTGGCTATATTACTTACTTTTTTTATAAGTTTGGGACTCCAACATTATTATTATAAAAAATTAAAGAAAAAAAATAATGAAGAGGGTGAATATAAAATGCCAAAAAAATTAGATTTAATAGATGCTGAGATTCAAAAAACGAGATTTGAGATAGGTTATGAAAAACATAAATTTAGTGGGGCTTACTATTTTATTCCTCCAATAATAGCTTTGTTTATATGGGGTTTAAGCAAACAAATAAAAATAGGGATTTGGATAGGATCAATTTCTACAATAGTATTAGTAATTTTTATGATGATATATGATAATATTATTAGGAGAAAATTCAAGCATTTAATTGAACTAGCTAATGAAAAAAATGGGATATTAAACAAATCAAAAAAGAAAAAATGAACCCCAAACTAAAATCCCTTTTCGCAAACACAAAACTTAATGTTTTACCGCAGGATTTTTTTATAGTTAGCATTCCGAAAGGAAACCTTAATTTGGTTAAGGAAAACATTAAAAATCTTGATAATGAATTTTTCTCAGTGATTAATGAAAAGGATGAAATAACATTAATCCTATCAAAACAAAACTGGAAAAAGATTTCTAATGATTTCAAAGAAGTTAAAATTGAAAAAGACTATAAAGTAATAACCTTTGATATTAACCTTAATTTGAATATTGTAGGATATTTAGCACAAATAACTAAATTATTGGCAAAAAATAATATTAGCATTCTTGCTGTATCAACTTATTTGAAAGACCACATTCTAGTTAGGAATAAGGATTTGGATAAGTCAATAAAAGCGTTAAATAAGTTTATTGAAGAGTGCAAAACAAATTTATAGAAACATTTAAATATACCCTAGTATACTCTGGTATACGGTGATTATAATGAGCGCAACAACAATTAAAATCCATGAAGATACAAAGCTTCAGTTAGATCAATTTAGGGAATATAAGAACGAAAGCTATGATGAAGTGATAAGGAAAGTGGCATATATTGCAAAAAATGTTAAGACACAGCCTAAACTCAGCAAAGAAGCTGTAACTGCTATTGAAAAAGCCAGAAAAAGAATTAAAGAAGGAAGATTTATAACAGAAGAAGAAGCAAAAAAGAGGCTGGGATTTTAGATGTCCTTAAAAATTTCAGAGAAATTTTTGGGACACAAAAAATCGAGGTGATTTTTTCGTGTACACATTAATCTTTGATCCTGAAGCGATTGACTTCTTGGAGAAATCTGAAAAGAAAACAGCCAAAAGGATATGGGACAAGATAATGTCTAGCAAACAGAATCCCCATCATTTCTTTGAAAGGCTTGCTGGAAGGAAAGACTACAAACTAAGAATTGGAGATTACAGGGCAATAGCAGACATTGATGATATTAAAAAGAAGATTGAGATTACATTGATTGGGCATAGGAAGAATATTTACCAAAATCTTTAAAAAACCATTTCAAAAAGTAAAACGATCATTTCAAAAACTAAAATGCCAAAAACCAAAGCAGTAATCTTTGACTATGACGGAGTTATTGTAGATAGTTTAGATGTTGTTCATATTATTTACAAGGAGATTGCAAAGCATTTTAACTTTCCAGTTTTTGCTGATTTAAAGAAAAACATTGATTTCTATGATGTTGATTGGAAGGAAACATTAAGGAAGGTAGGCATCTTTAGAAAGGATGATATAGCAAAAATCAAAGAATTGTATATAGAACATTTCAACAAGCACAAAGAACTTACAAAATTAGTTCCTGGCATTAAAGATGTTCTAGAGAAATTAAAAAAAAAATATAAGTTAGCTGTTGCATCAAATAATTTTAAAAAAGAAATCGAAAAAGTATTAAAAAAATTTGAAATTTTAAAATATTTTGACATAGTTGTTGGCGGAGAAAAAGAAATTCTTAAGCCAGACCCAACCATATTGATTCAATGCATGCAAAAACTGAATGTTAAACCAGAAGAAACAGTTTACATCGGAGATATGGATGGTGATATATTAGCAGGAAGGAATGCAAAACTGAAAAAAATTATAGCAGTAACATATGGCTATCATTCCCACGATAAATTAAAGCAATTAAACCCCGATGTTATAGTGCATAAATCAATTGATTTAATAGAGGCAGTAGAATGAAACTTGTTTTGTTTGACATAGACAACACTATTTTTGGTTATAAGGCAATAAAATTTCATCCAAAGATACACATAGAGGCATTTAAGTACTGTTTAAAAGCTGTATTTAACATAGACGTAAAAATAGAGGATATTAAACCATTTTCAGGAAAAATTGACAATCAGATAATGAGGGAGTTATTAATCAGCAAAGGTTTAAAGGAAAATATTATAAAAAAAAAAATAAAAAAAGCAGTATCTTGCATGGCTTCCCACTATAAAAAGAATTACAAAAAGGAAAAAATGTATGTACATCGGGGGATTAAGCAAATATTAGACATATTATCAAAAAAAAAAGATATTGTTCTCGGTGTTATTACAGGAAACATATCACAAATAGGAACTATAAAACTAAAACGATTTAATTTATACAATTACTTCAAGGTTTTTGGATTTGGAGACAAGGCAAAAGACAGGAATGAGTTGATTAAGAAAATAACAAAAAAATACAATAAAGTTTTTGTTATAGGCGATACAATCCATGATGTTAACAGCGGAAAGTATATAAACGC
>CAYXTQ010000056.1:3576-6447 GCA_964467845.1 uncultured Methanosarcinales archaeon
TTCCAATAACAAGAGAGCAGGCATTAGATCTAATTAAAAAATATAATAAAGATAAATCAGATATTAACCATTATCTTGAAACTGAAGCAATTATGGGTGCTTTGGCAAAAAGACTTGGAGAGGATGAGGAATATTGGAGAATGCTTGGATTATTACATGATGTTGATTGGGGTATCACTAAAAATAATATGAAAGAGCATTTGACTAAAGCTCCAGAGATTTTAAAAGAAGCTGGATTTGATGAACAATTTATCAATGATGTTATTTCACATGGGTATGGTTGGGATTGTGCTGGATTAAAGGAAAAAGAAAGAAAAGAAAAAATTGAATATGCTTTAGCTTGTGCAGAGACTGTTACAGGTTTAATCCATGCTTATGCCTTAATGAGAAAGGACATAAAAGATATGGATTTTAAGGGATTAAAAAAGAAATTCAAAGATAAAAGATTTGCAGCAGGAGTTAGTAGAGATATTATTGTTGAATGTGAAAAATTTAGTTTAAGCCTTGACGAATTTTTTGAACTGTCAATAAATGCAATTAAGGAGATTGCAGATGAGGTAGATTTAAGTTAAGATGCCAAAAGAAAAAGACTACTATAAAATTTTGGGAGTAGACAGAAATGCAACTAAAGAGGAGATTAAAAAAGCCTATAAACAATTAGCAAAGAAATATCATCCTGATTTAAATAAAGACCATGGCGCTGCTGAAAAATTCAAAGAAATAAATGAGGCTGCCTCTGTTTTAGGAGATGATGAGAAAAGAGCTCAATATGATAACTATGGTTCAACATATGAGGACATGACTGGAACTGGTTTTGACTTCAGGGACTTTGGTTTTGACTTTGGCGGTTTTACTGAGAATATATTTGACTTTGGGGATATTTTTGACAGGTTCTTTGGAACTGGCTTTGGCTTTGGAAGAAGGGAAACAAGAAAAAGAAGAGGCTCTGACTTAAGGTATGATTTGGAGATTACTTTAGAGGAAGCTGCTTCTGGCACAAAAAAAACAATTTCTATTCCTAAACTTGAAAAATGCCCTGAATGTAACGGAACTGGAGCTGAATCTGACTCAGATATTGTAACATGTCCTGAATGTGGTGGCAGCGGAATGTCAAAAAGAGTGCAAAGAACTCCTTTTGGAATTATATCTACAAGCACCACCTGTAGAAAATGTGGCGGTCAGGGAAGATACATTAAAAATGAATGTAAAGAATGTGATGGAACTGGTGTTGTAAGGAAAACAAGGAGATTAGAAATTAAAATTCCTGCTGGAGCAGAAGAAGGAACTAATTTGCACATAGCTGGAGAAGGTGAAACTGGTGAAAAAGGAGGAAGTTCTGGAGATCTTTATATTATAATCCATACAAAAGAGCACGATGTATTTGAGAGAAGAGGAGATGATATTTATGTTAAAGTTACAATTCCATTTACAGTTGCTACTTTAGGCGGTGAAATAAATGTTCCAACATTAGAGGGCAATGCTAAATTAAAGATACCAGCTGGAACGCAAAGCAACACTATCTTTAGAATGAAGAACAAAGGAATTCCACACTTACACGGTTCTGGTGCTGGTTCTGAATTAGTAGAAGTTATAGTAAAAGTGCCTACAAGCTTAACTAGAAAACAGAAAGAGTTAGTGGAAGAGTTTGAAAAAGAGTCAAAAAAAGGCGGATTTTTTAAAGGCGTTTTCTAGTTTTATTAACTACTATAAAATAGAAATATTTATATATTTGTCTTTTATTTGATATTAAAAAAAAAAATAATAAAATTAGGGGGTTGTGAAAATGGGGATTTTTAAGAAAACTGTAAGAATACAACATGGTATAATGGATTCGCCTTCAGCAATAGAGGAAAAATCTGTTTATCGTCCATGGGTTCAGGTTGCAGTACCTGCAGCAATTTTAGTTGGTGGATTTGCAGCAGAAGAGGCTTTATTAAAAAAACCATTAGTAGGAATTTTCAAGGAAAAAGCACCATTAGAAGAAAAAATTAAAAGAGAATATCAAACAATTAATTCTGCAACAATAAAGTATCGTCAGGGTAATTTTGCTTATGCTGCACTTCAAGATGGAACTAGCCAATTATTAGCTTTTTATACAGATATCTCAAAGTCACCTACTAGATCTAGTTTAGAAGGAAAAGTTGTAAATATTATTGGTGCTTCTAAAGATAAGTTCTTTATTCCAAAAGAGATTAAGGGCACAGAAAAAAAGACAAAAGGAGCAATTTACCAGACAACAGCAGAACCTTCTGATTATCCTATAGATAATTTAGTACAAATGCCAACAAAAGAAGAATTAGAAAAAGGAGGTTATGACAAAATTGTAGGAACATTCTCTTCTGATTACACAACTATTAACACAGAAAAAGGTGAACCTTTAAAGGACAAAAAAGGCAAACCTATAAAACTTGAACCAATTAATGAGAGGATAAGTGATATGCTAAAATTGCTAGCACAAGTGTACACAGATAAAGATGGAAAAATAGAAATATACTATGGTCCAAGCTCAAAGAAAGGAGAATATTTGGTAAAAGGTATACTACCTATTAAATAAATTTTTTTTTTTTTTTATTTCTTTATTCTTTCTATTCCATTTATTTCTTTTAAATATTTAATAACAGTTTTTGGCAATAATTCTTCCCAATTCTGACCTTTAACCATTTTATCTCTAATAATAGTAGCAGAAATCCCTTTTACTTCCTTTAATTTAACTACTTTATATCCTGCTTTCTTAAATAATTCCACAGTAAGAGGATTTCTGGTAAAAACAACATCAAACCTTGGAACTAAATTTTTAACATGCTCAACCCATTTTCCATGATTGTCAATATCAGGTATTGGAAATATTTTATAGTTGGAAATATTTTCATC
>CAYXTQ010000057.1:0-6345 GCA_964467845.1 uncultured Methanosarcinales archaeon
GAAGAGGTTTATAAAAATCCAATAAAGGATATAATTCCTGAGGCAAAAAGCCTTGATAAGGTTGTTAAGGTTGATTATTTTATCAGAGGATGCCCTTGTGAATCAAAAGAATTTTTAAGGGTAATCAATGATTTTCTAATAGGCAAAAAGTTAAAGCAGTTAGAGTACCCGGTTTGTGTGGAGTGCAGAATAAAAGAGAATCTATGCTTATTGCAGGCTGGTTTACCTTGTATGGGTCCAATAACATATGCTGGCTGTGATGCTATATGTCCTACCAATTCACTAGTATGCATAGGATGCAGAGGTCCTTTAGATGATGCAAACCTCGATTCTGAGGTTAATCTATTCAAAGAGCACGGAATTAGTAAAGAAGAAATAAAAAAAAGATTTAGGATGTTTGCAAGCACATCTAAGATTTTTGAAAAGTATAATAAATAATCAATATCAATAAGTCAATAATAACAAAAAAAAAAAATCATTTGGTTCACAAACACAATAAGGCAAACATAGTTTACCTATATGACGAAGTTGCACAATATTTTTTTTTTTTTTTAAATAATTAAAAAATAAAAAAAAAAATAAAACTGGAACAAGTTCACAATTAATTGTGATGATTGGTATAACACCTAATGATAAATTAAATGTTGATAAAAAATGGCAAAAACGATAAAATTAGATCATATTACTAAGATAGAAGGGCATGCTCAGTTAATTGTAAAGATAGATAAAGGGAAAGTAAAAAAAGTTGAAGTTAATGTAGTAGAGGGTGCAAGGTTTTTTGAGGCTATAGTAAAAGGAAGAAAGTATGATGAGGTTAGTGTTTTAACCTCAAGGATATGCGGAACTTGCAGTCCAATACATGTTGTTACTGCGTTAAAAGCAGTTGAGAATGCTTTTAATGTACAGATAAGTGAGCAAACTAAATTATTAAGAGAGTTAATTGTTCTTGGAAGTTTAATACAAAATCATATATGTCATTGTTATTTCTTGGTTTTACCAGATTATTTGGGTTATGAAAGTGCTGTACAGATGGCTTCTAAATATAAGGAAGAGGTGAAGAGGGCATTAAGATTAAAGGGACTTGGTAACGAGATTGTTGCTGTTGTTGGAGGAAGAGAGGTTCATCCTATGACTCCGAGGATAGGAGGATTTTCAAAGTTGCCTGAGAAAAAGGATTTAGATATGTTATTAGAGAAATTAAGGAATTTAAAAGAGGATGCAACAAAGACAGTTTTATTGTTTAAAGGTTTGAAGTATCCAAGATTCTTAAGAGGAACAAGGTATTTTGCTTTGAAAAGCAATAAATATGATTATTTAAATGGAAGCATTAGCTGCGTAGGAGGGGCTTTTGTTCCAACTAAAGGTTATGAAACTTATTTTAAAGAATATTTTACAGGTAGTGCAGCAAAGCACGTAGTTGTAGAGGGAAAAAGTTATATGGTTGGAGCATTAGCAAGGCTGAACAACAACTATGAAAAATTAAGTAAAGATGCTAAAAAGTTATTAGAGGGCATTGATTTACCTCATTATTCCCCTTTTATGAATATAGTAGCACAAACAATAGAGGTTGTAAATGCATTTGATAGGTGTATAGAGATTTTGGAGAATTTAGAATTAAAAGAGGAAACATTGCCTAAAGTAGAAGTAAAGAGCGCACGAGGAATAGGGGTTTCAGAAGCTCCTCGCGGCTTATTATTTCATGATTACATATTTGATAATAATGGGTTAGTTATTAAAGCAAATATTATAACACCTACTGCGCAGAATCTGAGTAGCATGGAAGATGATATTAAAGAATTCTTGCCAACTATATTAAACAATAAAAAGGAACACATAATTTTGAATTTGGAAAAACTTATTAGAGCTTATGATCCTTGTATAAGTTGCAGTGCGCATTTTTTAGAGGTAAAGTTTGAGCTGCCAGAGGTTTTAGAGGAAATCAAGAAATTTCATGGACATTTAGGACCATATGTTGTTGTTGGTTATAGGGCTGCTTTAATTGCCAAAAATTATTTTAAGGATAATCTTTCAATAAAAGTAAAAATTCTAAATAAAAGGCCAGATAACTGCATTGTAGAGGGTTTTAATTTTCTATTTAAAGATGAATATGTTGAAATTAGTGACGAAGATTTGATGGAATTCAATTTTTATAACAACAATAAAAACATAAAAATAAAAATTAAAGATAACATTAAAGATATAATAAAAAACAATTTAAATAAAGAAAATGAAGAAGAATTAGCTCAATGGGTTAATAGTTTAAAGGATGAAGATTTGTTTGAAATCAAAATCAATAAAAATAATTCAATAAAAAAAAAAAAACAAGGGGGTGGGGAACATAAGTAAAGAGATAAAGGGAATGTAATAAGTATTCCCCCTATTTAATTTTTAAAATTTTAGTGAATTTAGTAACAAAGAAATCATTAATAAAAATCCAATAATTAATAAAAAATTTTAAAAAAAAAAAAAATAAAAAAAAAAAACTAGCTTTGTTCTACTATTTTCTTAATCTCCTTCTTTATAGATTCTTTATCTCCTTCCTGAGGAATTCCAATAATATTAATGTCTTTTATTTGATTAACTTCCTTTAACAATTTTAAATTAAATCCTAAATCAAAATCATGCATTGAAAATAATTTTTTATCTTTTATCTTATCTAAATCAGTAATTAATGTTACTTCTTTAATGTTTTTTATAACATCAAGGATAAAAACCTTGTCATAACCCTGAACTTTAAACATATCATCAACTGAGTAACATCTTATGATGTCTGTATTAGGCAATTTAATTTCTTTAGAAATTTTTATAGCAAAATTATCATCTTTTAAGAATTCATTTCCAAATACAAGCAAAGCTGTTTTCATATCAACAATATATGATTGGTGTTTTATATAATTTTCCATAAGTTTTTTATAGTAGTTAATACTAGGAAAACTTGAAGATGGATAGAAATAAAGGGGTATTATTGGTTTTTTTAACTGCTTTAGTTAGCGGATTTTCTATTTTCATTAATAAGTTCGGTGTTACTGGCATAAATTCTTCTACATTTACTTTTGCAAAGAATTTTTTAGTTGTAATTTTTATATTCGCAATTATTTTATTTTTTAAGGAATTTAATGATTTTAAAAAATTTAAAAAAAAAAAATGGATAAACTTAGCTTTAATAGGTTTTTTTGGAGGCAGCATCCCATTTTTATTGTTCTTTAAAGGATTGCAATTAACAACAGCATCTAAATCCTCTTTTATCCATAAAACAATGTTTTTATATGTTATAATATTAGCTTCTATTTTTTTAAAAGAGAAAATAAGCAAAAAAATAATTATTAGTGCAATTTTATTGTTATTAGGAAATGCTTTGATGCTGAGGTTTGTATGGCAGGCATTTAATCTCGGAGATTTACTAATATTAACTGCGACAATATTCTGGGCTATAGAAAATATAATATCAAAACACATATTGAAAGAATTAAACTCAAGAATTGTTATCTTTGGAAGAATGTTTTTTGGAAGCTTGTTTATTTTTATTTTTTTATTAATAACAAAACAATTTAATTTTGGATTAAATGTTCAGCAGTTTGGGTGGATTTTATTGACCGCAATATTATTGTTATTTTATGTCATAACATGGTATACTGGATTAAAATATGTTAAGGTTAGCGTTGCAACTTGTGTCTTATCACTTGGTTCTGTTATCACGACAATCCTTGATTATTTTTTTTTCAGAGCAGGCTTAAGTTTCAGCCAGTCTGTAGGAATCTTTTTATTGTTGATTGGTGTAATACTAGCAGTTGGAATTAGTCAATTAAATAATATTATAAAAAATATTTTAGGATGGAGCAGAAAATGGATTCATTTGAATTAGCTGCAAGGTATAGTTTTATGCCTAATAAACTTAAGTATTGCGGGCCTGAAGATACAGACCAGATTTTATTTGATTATGTAAAAGGAAAGGCAGATAAAATGGTAGTAAAACAAATATTAGAGCAGTTTAATGCCTTATATCTTTATTTAAATTTAGTTGCTAAGCACAATAATAAAGATGTTTTTGATAAGGATGTAGTAGAGGCTTACTGGCTTGGAAATAAATTACTGGATAAGGTGCCTTCTGAAGATATCAAGAATTTAATCTTAAATGATTTTACTAAAGCAGGAATGCCAAAGTCAGTTGCTATAGAATTAGCAAGTAAAGTTCCAAAAGAAGCAGTGCCTCATCATAGTTTTCATGTTTTGCATATTCATTCTATGACAAATAAAATAAGCCCAACTTTAACAAACATAGATAAATGTAGAATTAGTTGGGGTAAGGTAAGGCATATAGGAAAAGATAAATTAATAGTAGCCTATAGACCTTTAGAGGCTAAAGGCAAACTAAAATTAGGAGAGCCTAGAGAAATAGAAGTTAACTATCATAAAGAGTTTTTGCCTAATCTTAAAGTAGATGATTATATAAGCATGCATTGGAACTTGGCAATACAAATATTAGATGAAAAACAAGTTGAAAGTTTAAGGAAATACACAGAGAAAAATATAGAAGCAATGAACAAATTATAATTACTTAATTCTTTTATTTTATTTAATTAAGTTTCTATTTTAAATATATTTTATTTAAATATATTTCTATAATTATCGAAACATTTAAATATAAGTTTAGTTTATTTTAGAAATATGAAAACAAAGGAAATTGAAAATTTCCGTGGTTCTCAGAAATTAAAGATTTCTGGAACCCCAGAAATGCAAAGCATTTCTGTGGATTTGAAAACATTTGGTTTTCAAACCAATGAAGATCATAGATACGAGAAAATCGAAGACACAAAGAAATCAAAGATACAAGGAAATCGTAGATTTCCTGTATCTCCTGAAAATCAAAAAGATTTTCATGAGATTTCCGGTGTCACAGAAAAACATAGTTTTTCTTGTGATTTTCTGTATCCCCTGAAAATTAAAAGATTTTCAAGCTTTCATTTTATGCTAAAATGAAAAAGATAGAATTAGTCTATAATGAAATATTATTTCAGGTATTGGAAGAAGAAGAAGAAAAAAAACCAACGCAGAAGCAACTAAGCAAATTATTAGATATATCTCTAAGCACTGTGAATTATGCTTTAAAGCCATTAAAAGATATGGGTGCAATACAAATTAATCAGAGGAATTTTACAATAATAAATCCAAAAAAAATTTTACTATATTGGGCAAGCATAAGAAATTTAAGCAAAGATATAGTTTACAAGACAAGGGTAAATAAGGAAATATTTGAAATAGAAAAAATAATGCCTGCAGATATTATTTTTACAGCTTACTCAGCATATAAATTTATGTTCAAAGATGTTCCTGCTGATTACTCTGAAGTGTATGTTTATGCTGATGATTTAAAAGAGATAAAAAAGAGATTTCCACAAAACAATAATATACCAAATCTTTTTGTTTTGAAAAAAAATAAAATAGCAAAATTAACAATTGCAAACCTTTTTGTTGATTTGTGGAATTTAAAAGAGTGGTACGCTAAAGAATTTTTAAACAAACTGGAGGAAAAGATAAATGCAATACTGGCATAGTATTTTGACAGAAAAAAGTTGGAATGTTTTGCAAAATTTAATAAAAGAATTTGATTTTATTTTAATAGGTGGCTGGGCAATATATCTATGGACAAAAGCTCTAAAATCAAAAGACATAGATATTATAGTAGGTTTTGATGTGTTAGAAGAGATAAAGAAAAAATATAATCTAAAAAAGAATGACAACTTAAAAAAATATGAGATTATAGTAGATGAAATTGATATTGACATATATGTTGAGTATTATTCAAAACTTGCACTTCCAATTGAAAAAATAAAAAAATTAACAACAATGATTGAAGGATTTAAGGTAGTGCAGCCAGAAATCTTATTGATTTTAAAACAAGGTGCAGAAATAGAAAGAAGTGAAAGTGAAAAAGGAGAAAAAGACAGGGTTGATATAATCTCTATTTTAGTTAATGCAGAGATTGATTTTAAAAAATATTTAAGCTTGGCTCCAAAAGATTACTATAAAAGATTAATTGAAATTATAAAAACATTTAACAGATTAGAATTTATTAAACTAAATCCAAGGCAGTATAAGTTAAAGAAACAAGAGCTTTTAAAAAAAATAAAATAAATAGTTACTTTAAACTTCTCCAAAGTTTTAAACTTTCTTCTGCTTCCTCTTTAGATAATTTTTGTATAGCCATATCTGCAGAGATTAAAACATAGTCTCCAACTTTGGCATCTATTAAGGAAATGTCTACATGTTTCATATTTCCTGATTGTGTTATTAATGCTTTTTTTCCCTCAATTGAGATTATTTTTCCAGGTATGGTTAAGCACATTT
>CAYXTQ010000058.1:0-6333 GCA_964467845.1 uncultured Methanosarcinales archaeon
TTTCAATTATCAATATATCCTCCATTTTTTTTATTGTTCTGTAGAAAGTTGCATATGGGATATTAAGAAGATTACTTAATTCATGCATTGTGTAATGTTTTTTTATATTTTTTCCAAGATAATTGATTATTTTTAGTTTATTATCCATTTTTGGATAATATTATCCATATTTGATATATAAATTTTGTGATTTTTATTAATAGAAGTTGTATTTAAGGGTTTTTATTAATCATTAAAAAAATTCAATAGGTTCACAAAAGCAATAAGGCAAATTTGTCTATAATATGAAATTGCACAACTTTTTTTATTATTTGTGATAGCAAGGATACTCTTAACAGACTTTAGTCTGTAGATGAATTGCTATCCTTGCTTATTCATAGCAATTTTTATAGTTCTAAAATAAAATAAATGAGTGCGCAACGAACTATTAGGCGCACTCATCAACAGTTGAGTTAGCGTTAGCTTTCGTTGCGCGGAGGCACAACGAAAATGGAAAACGAAATTAAATTGGAACATTACGGCCATAAAGTTGGAATCAACTTTTGGCACATAAACTTTGGGACAAAGTACAACTACCATATCTTCAAGCAGTTAAAGTATAAAAACCTTGTTGAAGCTTGCATAAGGAAATCAGCCAAGAGACACTCCATTAAAATAAGGCTATTAAATGCACTACCCAACCACATACATATGCTTGCAACCTTGCCAAGGGGCATGTCAGATTCAACAGCAATGCAACGCCTTAAAGGAATTTCTTCAAATTACTTTTTCAAAAACCATCCAAAAGCTCGTTTGAGATATCCACAAGGACATCTCTGGAGCAGAGGTGACTGCGCTGTTACTGTTGGCTATAATCAATTAAGTGATGTTGAACTTTACATCCTTAATCAGGCAAAACACCATGGAATAAGTAGCTAGACCATGGATACTGTGGGCTTTAGCCCACAGAGGAGGTCATTTTAAAAAAATTGAATTATAATAAATGATAAAAATAAAAAATCAACTGGAACAAGTTCACATATAATTGTGAGGATTAGTATAACATATAATGATAATTGAGGAATGGCTAAAAATAATAAAAATCGAAAGATTTATACAATGAAAATCTACGATTTTCAAGTCATAAAAATTCTAATGAATTTTTAGGACACAAAAAATACTTTGTATTTTTTCGTGCATAAATCTTTCTCTAAAATCAAGATTTTTTCGAAAGATTTATATATAGGTATTATTATTTCTAATAATATTATAATAAATAATAAAATTATTAATATTAATAATAGGTAATATTGATGAAAATTAAATTCATCGGCAAGGCAAAGCTGACAAAACAAGGACAGGTAACTTTGCCTAATGAGGCAAGGCAAGATTTAGCTATTGAGCTTAATTCTGATGTTTATTGGTATGAGATAGATAATATGCTTATTGTAGTTAAGGATTTAGTAAATCAAAATGAATTAATAGATATTATTTCAAAAAAGGTGAAAAGCAAATGAAGTTAAAGGAGTTTGCTGAACTAATGGGTATAAGTATAGAGGAAGCAGAAAAGTTATTGCAAAAAGAAGATGTTATATCAATAGATTTGAACAAAGAAAAAAATACAAAAAATAATGAAGATGAGTTAACTATAATAAAGATATAAAATGCCATTTGAAAATATTATCGGGTTATATGCATTACTTGCCTTAATTATATTAATAATATTATACCTAAGAAGGCCAAAGCCTCAAGACAAAGAGATTCCGTCCTTAATGTTTTTAATGAAGCAAAGAGGAATTCAAAAAAAGTACCAGTTCTTTAGAAGGCTATTAAGAAATTTAGTGTTGATATTGCAGATATTGACAATAACTGCTTTGGCATTTGCTCTTGCAGAGCCTTACATAAACATTCCCATGGAGATTGCTACAAAAAACACAGTATTGGTAATTGATACAAGCGCAAGTTCACAGGTAAAATCAGGAATAGGAACAAGGTTTGGTGAAGGAATAAAGCAAGCAAAGAAAAATCTAAAAGGAACTATTAGTATAGTTTCTGCTTCTAATTTACCAACTGTTCTTTTAGAAAAGGGTTCTAAAGCAAAAGCTAGTTCATTACTACAAACAATAGAGCCAACTGACACTCCAACAAATATTGAGGCTGCGATGTATGAAGCAGAAAATATTTTAAAAGAAGAAAAAGGGGAGATTATTGTAGTTAGCGATTTTATAACAACACAGGATAATGATGATCCTCTAAAAGCAAAACGTATTTTAAGCAGCAAGGGCCATATTGTAAAATTTATTGATACGAGCAATAAGGCAAGCAATGTTGGTATAATCAACCTTGATATAAGCAAAAATTCTTTTAACGCTTATGTCAAGAATTATGACAAGGAGAAGCAAAAAGTTACAATAAATCTTTTACAAAACGGCAATATAATTAAAATATATAAGGAAGATATTCTGCCAAATTCTGTTGAGATATTTAAGTTTCCTAGCCAACAGGGAGTGAGTAAATTAGAGTTAGATGTTAATGATGATTTTAAGGTTGATAATTACGCATATATAAGCACTCCTGAAAGAAAAAAAATTACAGTTGTCCTAATAACAAACCTTAAGGAAGGTGAGGCACCAGACAGGGTATCAAGAAAGGATTATCTAGATTATGATTATTTGACAAAAGCTCTAAAAAGCAGCCCTGATATAGACCTTCATATAATAAGGCCGCCAAGAATGACAATTACAACTTATGGAGAAAAGATTGAGGATCTAAAACTTGAAATAACAATAGTGCACAAGGTAAACAAGGATGATTTAATTAAGCATGCTTTTGTTGAATATTCAAGATTGGTTGACAATGGAAGTGCATTTATTATAACTGCTCAGGATGATTTAGAAAGGATAGATTTTGAGGATCTATTGCCTGTAAAGCTGGCTGCTGCAGCCTCTGATAAAACAAAGGTTTGTGTTGATATATTTAATTATTTTACAAAACGTTTTCAGGAGAATAGATGCTTTACAAACTCAAGGAGGTATTACAAGGCATTACCATTGGATAATACTGTAGTTATTGCTTCTGCTGATGACCAAAGCCCAATGATTGCATTAAAGGAAAAAAATAATGGTAAACTAGTTTATTACGGAATATTTGATGATTATTCTGATTTTAAACTAGATGAGGATTATCCTATTTTCTGGGACAATCTTATCAGTTTTTTAATTAAGGAGGAGGATATAAGAGAATATAATAAAAGATTTGATGATGATGCTGCCTTAGGCATAAATAAAATAGGAGTCTATGAAAAAGAAGGAAAATTCATAGCAGTTAATCTGCTAAATGAAAAGGAATCTGATATCAGCAAAGAGTCTGAAGTCAGTTCTGAGGAAAAAAATTTTATTTCAAAGAGCGAAAAACAAAAAATTCCATTACAATTAGCAATCCATATGCTTGTATTATCATTGGTTTTGATGTTTATAGAGATTATTTATATTAAATTCAGAGGTGACTTATGAAACTGCAATATCCTTTTGTAATATTATTATGGATTCCGGCAGTTATAATATTATACTTCATAATCAGAAAAACTTTTGTAAAGTTTAGGAATAAGTTTGAGGCAGACCAGCACAAAAAAGAAACCAAGGTAGAGAAAATTCTTTTATTAATAACAAGGCCGTTAATATTATTATTATTGCTTATAGCAATTGCATCTCCGTTTACATTTGAGGAAAAAATAATAGACGGGGATTATTCTTTAACAATTTTAGCAGACAAATCAACCTCTTTTGAATTGTTTGAAAAGGATTTAGAAACAAAACTCAAGGAAAAATTAGAGAAAAAGGTTCCAGTCAATGTAAAATACATTGCTTACGGAAATAGCAGCCCTATAGGAGATGCTTTATTGGCTACAATGCAGGGCAATGATAATATATTATTAATCACAGACGGAAACAATAACCAAGGCAAGGATTTAGGAGATATAATTTTATTGGCATCTTTACTTAACACAACTATTAATTCATTAGATATTAAACCAATTAAAGATGATACTTCAGTTACAATAGATGCTCCTCCTGAGGTTATTTTAAGGGATGAATTTACATATTATGTTAATGTAAACCAGGTTGGAGAAAAAAATACCTATAGGCTGAATGTAACAGTTGATAATGATGCTGTTTTTTATAGAGAAGCATCTGGAAGCAAGACTTTTGAATTGAGTGAATATTTAACAGAAGGTTATCATAAGATTACAGCAAGACTAATTGATGTAGATGGCCAAGATTATTTTCCAGAGAATAATATCTACTATAGCACAGTTCATGTTTTACCAAGGCCAAAGGTGTTGTTGGTTTCAAAGGAATTTGGAAAAATAGAAGAATTGCTTGAAAGGGTTTACACCTTAGACAGGAAATTTGAGATTCCTTCTAATTTGTACAGTTATAAAGCAGTAATTATAGACGATATGGAGGTTAATGAGTTAAATCCGCATATAGATGAGTTAAGCGAATATGTTAGCAATGGGTATGGATTAGTTGTAATTGGCGGAAAAAATAGTTTTGAGTATGGAAACTATGGTAATAGTTTATTTGAAACTTTACTGCCAGTTACATTAGGACAGGTTGGTGCAAAAGAAGAGGCAGAGGTTAATGTTGTAATTGTGATAGATATCTCAGGAACAACAACATTTAGTTTTAGTAAAGAAAAAGAAGATACAAAGATTAGCGTACAAAAAGCAATTGCTCTAGATTTATTAAATAGTTTAAGGCCTAATGACAAGGTTATGGCAATAGCATTTGATACAAAAGCGCATGTAGTTCCGCCTGGAAAATTATTGCCAAAATCTGAACAGCCAAGGCTTAATGATACAATAGCAAGGCTGCAGTCAGATCCTGCTGCAGGAACTTTTGTTTATTCAGGATTAAAAAGAGCAGACTTATATCTGGAGAATGCTGTTGGAAGCAAGAATGTTGTGGTAATATCAGATGGGATTACCGCATTACCAGGAGATGCTTTATCATTAGCACAAACAATGTCTAATAAAGGAACAAAGGTTTATACTATTGGTGTTGGAGAAGACACTTACGAGCCTTTTATGCTTGATTTGGCATATTATGGAAAAGGAATCTACTTTAAGCCAGATGAAACTCAGCGTTTGGCTTTAATGTTCAATAAAACTGAAGAGAAAACAACTGATACAAACAGGTTACTAATATTCAACAACCATCATTTCATTACAAATGGCTTGAATTTAAAAGGCAGCATAACTGGCTATAACCAGGTTGTTCCTAAGCCAAGTGCTTTAACATTGATTACAACACAGAATATTAATCCAATATTAACTGTATGGAGATTTGGTTTGGGAAGAATAGCAGTTTTATCAACAGATGATGGAAGCAGGTGGGCTCCAAGTTTGTTAAGCAAGGAAAACTCAGGAACTCTTTCAAGAATAGTTAACTGGGCTATTGGAAACCCGTATGAAGAAAAGAATTTTGTAATTAGGACAAAAGATACTAATCTAGGCAGCAGTACAGAGATAGATGTATTTTCAAAAAATGAGTTTAAATCAGAAAAACTTTCATTTTCAAAGGTTGGAGAGAATTTGTATAAAGCTGTGTTTACTCCGGAGAAAACAGGATTCCATGAATTTTTTGATTCGTTAGTAGCTGTTAACTACAACAAGGAATATGAAAAACTTGGATTAAACCAAGAGTTAAGGGACTTAGTTACAATTACAGGAGGAAAAACATTTAGCATAAATGAGACTGATGAATTGGCTTCATTTATTAAGACTATATCCAAAAGAAAGAAAAATACTATAGTTTACTACAGATTGCCTTTTATTATTGCTGCTTTGGCTGTTTTATTAATTGAAATAACTATAAGGAGGTTAAGGGAAAATAGAAAGGCATATAAATAAATAAAATTCAATATTAAAAATATCATTAAAAAAAAAAAAACAATAAGGCGCACAAACACATTAAGGCAAACATAGTTTGTCTTAAGCACGAAGTTGAACAATTATTTTTTTTTTAAAATTTTTAATAATAATAAATAAAAAATAAAAAAACACAACAAAGTGCACAAATAGTTGTGATTGTTGTATAACACCTAATGATAAATTAGATAATGATTTAAAAAAAAATGGCATATATGAAAAAAAATGTGAACTTTGGGTTAATAATACTAATTATGGCTACATTGTTGTTGTTTGCAGGGTTTACAGTATATTACCAAAGAACATATTCAAGACTTTCAGAGGAGTATGAGCAAAAGATTAGTGAGCTAGACAAATTGTCAGAGTCCTTAATGGCAGAAAAAACAAAACTAAATCAAACTTCTTATCAATTAACAATTAAA
>CAYXTQ010000059.1:0-1527 GCA_964467845.1 uncultured Methanosarcinales archaeon
ATTCTCTTGAAAATTTAATATCAAGATCAAAACTAAGTTTAATCAACAAAGATATTTTTATTATTAAACCAGAAGAAGAAATTAGGGCTATTGAAGAAGAAACTTCTAATAAACATTATGAGAAAGAGATTGAGAAAAAAGCAGTAACTAATGAAAATGCTGAGGTTCAAGAAGAATATAAAACAAAGAATAATACAGAATTAGAAGAAAGTGTTGAAAAATATGATAAAAAAAGTGCAACCAGTATTGATGAAAAAGCAAAAGAGCATTATAAAATTGAAAATAATGATAAAGAAGTAAGCAATATTAATCCTGGTTTAATAGCAGGCGGTATTGGGTTGGGATTGTTTGCTGGACTCTTTAGTATTTTTGGTATTGCCAGAGCAATAGTAAAAAAAAATGCATCCTCTCAGAAGTATAACAGTGAAACAGTTCAAACACAATCCTTAGAAGATAAGATTCAGGAGAATATTAAGGTCCAAGAAGACAGTCCAATCATTAATCAAAAATATAATCCAATAGATAATAAGGATAATTCTTTTACAAAAAATGAGCCAATTAAAGAGTATATAAAAGAAAAAGAAGCTCCTTTAAAAGAATCAATTATCAATTCTAAACCTATTGAAAAAGGAGAAGGTTATGTTTTATGGCATAATGAAACAATAACTGAAGATGCTTTGAAGGCTTTCAAAGAAATTTATAATAAGCAGACAACTACAATAGAGTATATTGATAATAAAATAGGAAATAAAGTTACTAATGGTAGAGAAATTAGGAGTGATACTATTTTTAATTATGTGTATCATGTACTAAAAGAACAGGGGCTTGATTTAGAGTACAGACATGGTTACATCGATTGGACTACCAAACAATGGGTTAATGGTTTAATAATTGAGGCAAAGGATTATGATACACGAAAAACAAAAGGCTTTATTATTAAGGTAGATGGCAAAGAAGTACCATGGGAATCTGGAAAAGAAAATCCTTTATTGGAAGGTAAATACAGTAATTTAGCTAAATGGAAGAAGATAGAAATTCTTGAAGTAGAGCAAGGTAAGTATTTTAATGAAGCTGCTGGTACATTTTGTCTCAAAGTTCCTGTGTGGCGCGGTAAGATTACTCAAGAATATCAAGGTAAAACTATAGGCAATATAATAGGAAATGTAAAACAAGATTCTGAAGAACGATTAAAAGAGAAGCTTGGTGAACATTATCAAACCAAGTTTTTTGTGACAGATCAATTTTGTATTCCTCGTGAAATAGATTTAAGTTTAGAGACAAAAATAGAGGGAGAAATATATGAAAAGATGAAAGGTAAAGAATTAGAAATAGCTCATAAATCATATCCTTGCAACGGTTCTAGGTTTAGTGAATTCCATGATATTGAAAATAATCCAAAAGAAAAATACCAATGTAAAGGTTCCAGTTATTTTGAATTTCATAAAGATGAATTAACAGATTCAATAAAAAATTATCCATGTAAGGGTGCTAAATACTTTGAATTTCATGATAGTAAACCTGATTCAA
>CAYXTQ010000059.1:1627-3278 GCA_964467845.1 uncultured Methanosarcinales archaeon
GATTCAAGATATCCATGTAAAGGAAGAAATAGGCCTCTTTACAATCTGCTTCATGAAAAAATAAAAAAATTAGAGATAGATGAGAATAATCCATTGGTTGGTTATGTAGTCCAAGACCTTGAAATACAAAAAAAGAAAGATGTAGGAAAAACAGTAAAAGATATTCTAGAGCATATATTTGAAAAACCAGAGGAAGATGAGCTTAAAATAAAAAGAAAATACTCAATCAATCCAAAAAAAAAACAAGAAGAATTAACGGAGTTACCACAATATATTCCTGACTCTATGGAAAAACTAGGAAATAATTTGAGGCTTGAAGTTTTTGTAAATGGAATAAAATCTCCATTAAATATTAAACTTAATGTTGGAGACAAAATTTCTTTGGCTTATGTTGCACAGATGCCTAATTAGTTGAATTTTATGAAACAAAAAACAATATACAAAACAAAAATAAAAAAAAAAGGAGAGGTAATTGTAGATGAAAAACAAAAATCATTCCAGAGATTAGCATTACATGCCTTAGAGAAACAATTACAGATAATGAAATTAAAAGAATGGTTATTTCTGATTTCATTTATATTCGGGGCTGCTTTACTGAGAGTTCCTATGCAGGCTGTGCCTAGTGCAGAGCCTTTGACTTTTTTTGCTATATTAGCTGGATGGCTGTTTGGAAAAAAAAAAGGATTTTTAGCTGGAATTTCAAGTTTGTATATCTCTAATTTCTTGGTTTTTGGCGGACAGGGCATTTGGACTTTTTTCCAGGCTTTAGGCTTTGGAATAGCTGGCTTTCTTGGAGGATTTTTAAGAAAAAATGCTTCAGTATTTGAAACTGTTCTTTACATGGCAATTGCAACCTTAATTTTTGAAATTATTGTAAACATTGGCTCTTTGTTTATGTTTCCTTTCAGCATATTCACTTTGTTTTTGACAGCATTGCCTTTTACTTTAATACATTTAGTTTCTAACTCAATATTTGCATTATTTTTGCCAATTACAAAAAAGGTGGTATATGAAAAAGGCAGGTTTAATGAAAAAGAGCTTTGTATTAATCTTATCAATAGGTATAGTAGCAAGTTTAAGTTTAGTGGGATTAAGGGAAAGGAAAGTACAGCATGAAGGTGGTTTTGTAACACTAACTATAAAATCAATAGGCAATACTACAATTGAATACTATAACGGAAGCGGTTCAAATCCATTACAACTGCTTAAAATAAAACATAATGTGGAAACAACATTAAATAAACAATTTGTAAAATGCATTGACAATGTTTGCGCAGAGAATGAATATAGTTGGAGTTTATTTGTAAATGACAAATACATAAATTACGGAGTTAATGCTTACAAGGTAAAAAGAGGTGATACAATTTTGTTTGAATTTAGCAAGGGTGCTTAGAAAACAAAAGTTTTCTGGCACCAATGAAAATCATAGATTTTCAAGGTTCAAAAAATCCAAAAGATTTTTTAGAACCTCTTAAAAAATTTAAAAAATTTTTTAAAAGGTGATAAAAATTAGAAGAATAATGTATTTATTGGTTTTTGTTTTGTTAGTTAGTGTAGTGGGAGCAGCAAATGTTTGTGTTATTGTGCAGTATCCAGATTTAAGTGCAGATAGTGAGTGCGTTGATGTTGAAGAAAATGCAAATGGTTATGA
>CAYXTQ010000059.1:3378-6235 GCA_964467845.1 uncultured Methanosarcinales archaeon
GGTTTTGATGGAGGAGAAAATTGTTGGAACAGAGACTTTGACTTTAGTGACTGGAGCCTTATTGTACATTATTGCGCTAAAGGTGGAGATGTACTTGGCTTTGCTTACGGCTCTAATGTTTATCCGGAAATGCTGAATATAAAGGAAATAAGTTTTTATGTAGATGGTGACAAGGAATCCGGAAATATAAATGTAAAACCACACTCAAAGCTAGAGGTTAAGTCAGAATTGGAAAACCTATATTCAAGGCAAACTAATATTGAGATTAAAGATGTTTTGGTTAAAGGCATTTTAAAGGAGATAGATGATGGCGAGGATATTGAAGAAGAATCAGATGAATTTGATTTAGGAGCAGAGAAAAGCAAAACTGCAAAAATAGATTTCGACATCCCCTTGGAAGTGGATGAAGATGACTATGATTTAGATATCCTAATAGAAGCAGAAGATGATTTAGGAGTTAAATACAACATTGAAAAGAAATTTACAGCAAAGCTTAGCAAAAAATCCCATGAAATAATGTTTACAGGAGCAGAGCTTCAGAATAAGGAGGTAGAGTGCAACAGAGCAACTAATGTTGAAATTGGCTTAATAAATTTAGGAACTAAAGAAGAAAACATTAATTTAGAAATCATGAATAAAGAATTAGGGCTGTATATAAACCAGAAAATTACATTAAGCGAAGAGCCTTTTGACAAGGAAAACATGTTTTCAGGATTAATACCTGTTACAATAAATGAGAATGCTAAAGCAGGAAATTATCCTATCTCTGTAAGAGCTGTTTACAACAATGGAAACAGTGAGGGAAAAAAAACATTAAATATTATTATAAAAGATTGCCAAAATAAAATTTCAGAAAAAGAAGAAAAAAAAGAAATTGAGAGAAAAAAAAAAATTGAGGAACCATTGGAAAAAGTCACAGCCCAAGTAGTTTATCAACAAGAAGAAAACGATCCTATTGTATTAATAGCAGGCGTTGGAATAGCAGTCGGTATATTGGCAATAATAGTGGTTATAGTGCTGCTGTTAAAGAAAAAATAATAATTTTTTTTTTTTTTCTTTATTGATTTTTTTTTTTTTTAAAGTTATTCACTCCTTATTTATGATGAATAATTCTAATTTATTACCATTCTAAAATAGCAAAAAATTTATATAGGAGAAGGGTTTATTGGCTTATTATTAGCCAATAATATAAATTATAGGGGGGTTGATAAAAATTAGATACAAAATAATTTTAATAATGGGAATTGTGATGTTGTTAGCTATGAGTGCAGTGAGTGCATACCAATATAATACAACAAGGCTGGAAATAAACAAAGTGGAAGTGGAAGTTGATGGTAAAACAGATACTGTATCTGATGACGACACTATAGGAAAAAATGCAAAGCCAGGTTCTACTGTTGAGTTTAAGGTTGAGCTACAAAACCTATATACTAAAGAAGAAGATCTTGATATAGAGGATATAGAAGTAACAGTAACTATAGAGGAGATTGATGATGGAGAAGACTTGGAAGAGACTGCTGAAATATCAAAAATAAGCGCTGACAGGGATAAATCTACAACATTAAAATTTAATCTTCCTTATATAATAGATGAAGACAGTTTTAATGTGGAGATACATGTTGAGGGCGATGATGAAAACGGAACAAGCCCAGATGCAGACTTTTCCTGGAATGTTGACCTTGAAGTAGAGAAAGACAAACATGCTTTAATGGTATATAAGGCAGTATTAACGCCAGAAACTATAAGCTGTGGAAAAGATGCTTACTTGGACTTAACTGTTCTTAATATTGGTTCAGAAGATGAAGACGAAGTAGTTATAACATTAAAGAACGATAATTTAAACTTTAACAAAAGAGAGGAAATAAGCATTGATTCCGGAACTGATGAAGCACAATTTAAAGAGACTTACTTCATAGATGTTCAAGATACTTTAGCAGCAGGAACTTATCCGATTGAAATTAAGGCATTTTATGATACAGACAGACTAGAGGATACAAAAAAGGTTAACCTGATAGTAGAGGAATGTAAAGAAGCAGTAACTCCTCCAGTAGAGGAAGAGAAGAAGAAAGAGGAAGTTGAGGTAGTACTGCCTAAGGAAGAGGAGAAAAAGGAAGAGATTGTACAGCCACCGGTTATAGTAACAAAAGAAGAAACATTCTGGGACCAATATGGATTAGCAGTAATCATAGCAGCATATATAGTAGTTATCTTAATTGGAATATTGGTTTTAGTAAAGCTGTTTAAGAAGTAAATTTTTTTTTTTTATTTTTTAATAATAGTTTTTTCTTTTTTATTGATTATTTTTTATTTATTTAATTTTTAATTATTGAATTTTTTTTTTTATTGAATTCAATGAAAATTGAATCAATATTTTAAAAAAAAAAAATAGGGGGAATACTTATTACTTTTCCCTAATTCATTTTCCTATGTTCCCCACCCCCTTCAGTTATACTATTTTATTAATTTTCTATATTGAAGATAATTAAAAAAAATCAAAAGTTTTATATATGGCTTATATTTCCTATATACTTAATTAATTCTTTAAAAAAAAAAAAAAGGAGTTCTAATAAAATGAAAGAGCAGGATTATATGAAAACTGGTACAACAACAGTTGGTATAGTTTGTAAAGATGGTATTGTATTAGCAGCTGACAAAAGGGCAACAATGGGCTATTTTATAGCAAGCAAAAAGATAGAAAAGATACATGAAATAACAAAGAACATAGCAGTTACTATGGCTGGCATGGCTTCTGATGCACAATTATTGGTAAAATATATACAGGCTGAGTTAAGGCTGAAAAGAATAAGAACTGGCTTAGAACCTACTTCAAAAGAAGCAGCAAATTTACTTGCCAGGA
>CAYXTQ010000060.1:0-6208 GCA_964467845.1 uncultured Methanosarcinales archaeon
CAGACAATTTATCGGATTAGATGTAAACAAGAAGTTTTAAAAAAAAAAAAAATGGAAAATAAAAAACCAGAAAGAAAAATACTTCTTAATCCAGGACCTGCAACAACTTCAGATAGTGTAAAATATGCACAGGTTGTTCCTGATATTTGTCCTAGAGAAGAGGAATTTACCCAGGTAATGGAAGAGGTTAGGAAAGGTCTTGTAAAAATCGCTCAAGGCGATGAAAACTATACTTGCGTATTATTTGGTGGAAGCGGGACAGCAGCAATGGACTCTGTTATTAATTCTGTTGTTCATAATAAAAAACTTTTAATAATAAACAACGGTAATTATGGAGAAATATTTGTGAAAATTGCTAAATCATACGGGATAGATTATGTTGAGCTTAAATTTGATATGGATAAAGAAATAGATGTTGGTAAAATTGAGGAGAAACTAAAGAAAAATAAAGAAATAGGATATCTTGCTATAGTTCATCATGAAACAACTACTGGAATTTTAAATCCGATCAAAGAGGTAGGAGAGATCTGTAAGAAATATGGCTGCGTGTTTATTGTTGATGCAGTATCTAGTTTTGCTGGAGTTCCTTTTTCAGTTAAAGAGTGTAATATTGATTTTATGATGTCAACTAGTAACAAGTGTATACAAGGAATGCCAGGGGTTTGTTTTATAATTTGTAAAAAGCAAGAATTAGAAAAATTAAAAGATAAGAAAAAAAGATCCTTTTATCTTGACCTCTATAGCCAGTATGAATATTTTGAAAAAAAAGGACAAACACGATTTACACCCCCCGTACAATCAATATATGCTCTTAGACAGGCGATAAAAGAATTTTTTAATGAAAAAGGAATTAGTGGAAGATACAAAAGATATAGTGAAAATTGGAAAACCCTTATATCTGGATTAAAAGAGCTTGGATTTGAACCAATGCATCGTGAAGAAATTCATTCAAGAATTTCTACGACAGTTTTAGAGCCAAAATCTTTTAAAATTAGCTTTAAAGAGCTTCACGATAGGATGTATGAAAGAGGATTTACCATTTATCCTAATAAAATTGGAGATAAGAATTCAATTAGATTTGCAAATATGGGGGACATCAATAGCGAAGATATAAAACTTTTTTTGAAAAATTTGAGAGAAGTTTTAAAAGAATTAGAAAATAAATAAATAAAAAAATTAAAGATGAAAGTAATTATTCTTGCTGCAGGTATTGGTAGCAGATTGAGAGATATTTGGAAAGATAAGCCCAAACCTTTATTTGAAATTAAAGGAAAAACTCTGATTGAATATTCTCTAGATGCCTTAATTAAAGTAGGGGTGAACAAGATTGTAATTGTTGTGGGTTACAAGAGAGAGATGATTAAAGACAAGATAAAGAAAGAATATAAAGGAACTAAAATAGAGTATGCTGAAAATAAGTTATATGAAATTACTGGGAGTATGCATTCAGTTTATTCTGTTTTTAAAGAAAAAGAGCCGGAAGATTGTTTAGTTTTAGATGCAGATATTGTTTATGATCCAAATATTATTGTTAATCTTATAAATTATGAAAAAAAAGATGTAGCTTTTTTAACAAGTTGTTGTGGAAGTGGAGATGAAACTTTTACTGTTTTAGATGAATCAGAAAAGATAATTTATTTAAGATTAAAGAAAAATGAAGATCCCAATCTCCTAAAAGGAAAAAAGGTTTTTGAGTTTAATGGTGTTGCAAAATTTTCTAAAGAATTTTTAAAAAAAATGCTATGTTTACATGAGGAGAAAATTAGAAATAATAAACTTGACAGTTATTATGAAGAGTGTGCGCTTGAGGTAAATAAAGAAATTCCTTGGTATGGGTTAGTTAATAAAGAATTTGTACTAGCTGAAATAGATAAAAAAGAAGATATCAAAAGAGCAGAAAAAATTATTCGTAAATATAATTTAATATAATGTCCAGCCACCTCACTTACTTAACTCATCTACTTATAAAAATATTTAAATATAGATGCATCTCCTTTTCTTTCAATATAAATAACTAAAAAAAAATGGTAGAATCTATAAGGGAATTAAGAAAAATATGTAAAAGAGAAGAGACACTCCCATTTTGGCACGATAGAATATATTATTCATTTATGAGAGTAATATGTATATATTTTACAAAAGTTTTTCTTTATACAAAAACAACTCCAAATCAGGTGTCTCTATTATCCATAACAATAGGAGCTATTGGAGCATATTTATTTTCAATAGGTTCTTATTGGTATTCAATTATTGGAGCATTATTATTACAGCTAATGGTTCTCTTAGATAATGTTGATGGAGAAATTGCAAGATACCGGAAACAAACTTCCTTGAAAGGCAGATTTTTAGAGTTTATAGGAAATATAGTAGTAGAGCCACTAATCTTCGTATCCCTTAGTTTTGGAGTATATAAAACAATTCTAGACATTAGAATATTTCTACTGGGCTCTTTGGCAGCGTCTGCTATTCTTTTTAGAGAGATTCTTGTTATGATTGGCCCATACTTATATTTTGAAATTAAAGTAGAAGGAAGTAAGTTTGAGATTAAAACAAGAAAAAAAGAGAAAGCAATTAGGGGGGTTTTTATTTTTTACATAAAAAAAATTTATGATAATATTGGTTTTATATTTTCATTCCCAGCAATATACAATATAATATTAATTTCAGCAATATTCAATATTTTACCATATACATTTATTTTTTATGGTGTGACCTTGCCTTTTGTGATATTAATAAGTTTATTTTATGAATATAACCATTGTTTTCAAAGAATTGTAGATAGGACAAAAAAAAAATTTTAATCCTCTATCACACCCCACCTTACATTACCTCCTTTTGTAAAATAGCTTATAATAATAATCATCTATGGCTGGTTTTTTAAGGATATTAAAGTAAAATGAACTAATCTGTAACAGCAAATAACCAACAGCATAAATCAGCAGTATGATACTCAATATAGCAAATGGTGGTAATACATTTAACACTTTATTGCTCAATTCAACCAAAATTATTGCTGTAAATACAAACTTGTCAAACGGATCCGTATATAACTTTATAAGCCCCGACTTCTCTAATAAATCTACCATTTTGTTGGTTTTTCCTAATTCATCCACTTCTTTTGGATTTTTAATTTTATACTGTCTTTTACCAGACCTTAATTCCCATAATCTACAATGCACTATTTCCCAACACATAGTCTCAAATGCTATTGATTGATAAAAGACTGAACTAATTATGCCTACTATAATCATATAAACACGTCCTGTTGCCAAAAACACACTAAAGCACATAGCAAAATGGAAAAGTCTTCCTATAAGTTTGTGGTCATAGACTTCCACTTGTGTTCCCATTAATGTCACATCATTCTGCACTCTTGCTACCTCACCATCACACATATCAACTAAAGCAGTAAAAATGAATAAAAGCATACCAAAAAACATTAAAAGAAGATTCCCCGTTGCCAACAATATTATAGCTACAATATTAGTAAAAATTCTAAATATATTTACTTGGTGAGCTCTCCAATTAAAAATATTAATAAAGACCCAGGATACATATGGAGAAATTTTTCTAAATAAAAGTTGCCATCTTGCAAGGTTTCTTGGATCAAGCTCTGGAACGCCAATCCTCACATATTGCTGGTTATATATTTGTTTTAAAGTTACCTTCATTTTTTATCTCCCAATATACTATCGCACACAATCTATTGAATTCCTCATCATCAGGGCAACAGATGCAGTTAACTTTTCTTGGGTCAAATTTCTGAAAAAACTCTTTGTGCTCTTTGCTTTGCCATATTTCTGATAAAGGTTTATCCATTACCGAACCCATCATAAATTGCTTGAAGAATGGCGAGCACACCTGCGGGCATGGGAATACATAACCCTCAGCAGTTATATGAAGTGAAAGAGTCATGGGAAAGCACCTCTTATATGGTTTCATAGAGGGATATCTTATTTTTATGTTAGGAAATTTATCTTTAATATTCTTGAACACATCAACAGATTTTTTATAATCTTCTTCTGATAAGAATTCTTCATTGTAAACTTTAACATCTTTAGTTGGAGTCCATGGGAATGATAACCTTATATTATTTACATTAATTTTTTCCAATTCACTAACTGTTGAGTGTATTGTATCATAACCGCACTTTCCACTAATAGCCATGATTGGTGTATTAATAGTTAACGGTGATTTTTCTTTTTTGTTTTCTTCAGAAAGTTTTTTTATAACAGGCAGTAATTCGCTGTAAAAATTATCTGAAATCAAAGATGATGTTACATTAAATGATATATAACAATGTTCTGCTTGT
The DNA here is from genome assembly GCA_964467845.1 of uncultured Methanosarcinales archaeon. Classification (GTDB taxonomy): domain Archaea; phylum Nanobdellota; class Nanobdellia; order Woesearchaeales; family CAYXTQ01; genus CAYXTQ01. The sequence goes on from CAYXTQ010000060.1 coordinate 4,313, forward strand.
TTAGCACTATCAATTAAAGATTTAATTATTTTATCATTCATCAGCAGGCCGTTAGTATACAATCCAAACCTAAATTTATATTTACCTATTAGCTTGATGATTTCATTTATTTCAGGATGCATCAAAGGTTCAGAATACATGCCAGCTAATATGATAAGCGGGTTTTCATTATGCATATTTTTCCTGATATCCTTCAGAATGTTTTTCTCTGCAATATTTACAGGCAACATTTTTCTTACTTTAGGAGCTACGTTTTTTCCATAACAAAAAGAACAATTTAGATTGCACAAACCAGAAGGATGTATCTCAATTTTATCAAGTTTAAATTTTGGAATATCTTGTTCTTTTTCTGCTTTTAATATTGTTTTTTTGATAGTATCAACAACCCACACCTTATCATAATGATAACTTTTGTTTGATTCAGCTGATTCTTTCATTTTGCAGTCCTCCTAACTTTCTCTTCTTAATAATTACTCCAATCCTTTCAAGTTGTGTAACCAAAAAAAAAAAAAATCAAATGGAAAATAAAAACTATTTTTGACATTGTTTAAACCACCATACAGTTTTTTTCAAGCCTTCTTTAAAGTCATATTTTGGTTTCCAACCTATTTTTTTTTTGATTAGATTATTATCCAAACACATTCGGTAAATCTCTCCTTTTATAACCGGCCTATATTTTACATTCATATTTATATTCAATAATCTCTTTAAAGATTTATATATTTGGTTTACTGACGTTTCATTATTACTTCCTACATTGAAAATTCTTTTATTAGTTGATTTTTCTAGAGCCAATAGAGTAGCAGTTGCTACATCTTCTACATAAGTAAAATCTCTTGTTTGTTTGCCATCTCCATTAATAAATAGGGTTTTATTTTTTAAAGCATTGTCTATAAAAATGGCAATTACTCCTGCCTCACCTTTTGGATTCTGTTTTGGACCGTAAGTATTGCCGTAACGTAGAGATACATAATCCAAACCATACAGTTGATTATAAGCATGAAGATAAAGTTCTACCGTATATTTTGATATTCCATAAGGTGATGTTGGCAATATTTGTTGCTCTTCTTTGTATGGTAATTTTTGGTCACTATATACTGCTACCGAACTTGCATAGACTATTTTTTTTGTTTTAAATTGTTTACAACATTCCAAAAGGTTGATTGAACCTATTATATTATTATCAGCATCCATTATAGGTTTGTTAATAGAATCTCTTAAATTGATATGTGCAGCCAAGTGAATAACAAAATTAGTTTTTTCTTTTTTGAATACCTTTTTTAATAAAGGAGAGGTTATATCTATTTTATAAAATTTGGCTTTAGGATTTATATTATCCTTATAACCTGTTGTGAGGTTATCTATTATTACAACTTCATACCCTTTTTTAATTAATAAATCAACTATATGACTACCTATAAAACCAGCTCCACCAGTTACTATAACTTTTTTTTTTTTTTTCATTTAATCTTTGAATGCATACGTTGTTAAATGGACAGGATCTGAGGTTTCTACATTATAATTTATTTTGCGAAAAAAATCTTCCAAAAGCAAATAGCTGGGTTTGTTATTTATCAGGTGATATGATGCTATCGCCAAATTGACATTTTTTTTTTTCAAAGTGTTCATAAAGCCTTTCATAGCCTCAACCTCTGCACCCTCAATATCTGCCTTAAAAAAATCTACTTTGTTTATTCCTAATTTTTTGAGTTCATCATCTAGCCTTACAACCTGAACTTTTATTAATCTCTCTATATCTCTTTTGTGAAAAACAAAGGAAGAACCCCTGGGATCTGTTAAGTCATCATTAAATTCGAGGAAAGTGTTTTTACTCCACAATCCTTTTTTTAAGATTATTACATTCATCCAGATTCTTTCCTTATCGGGAATTGTTTC
>CAYXTQ010000061.1:0-2549 GCA_964467845.1 uncultured Methanosarcinales archaeon
TGTTTGCCTACTGTGTTTGTGCACCTTATTGTTTTTTTTTTTATAGTTTATTATTGGATTTTGACATTGATTTTTTTTTAAAATAAATAAATTTATAAATATAAATTACAAAAATATTTACTTATGCCTAAATTACTTTTATCTTTAGAAAAACATATTGGGACTATTATTGCAATAATAACAATCTTATTATTGTTCTTTATAGGTTATTCATATGGAAGATCTGCTAAATTTAACCTTATCATTGTATTTGGGATGTTATTTATCTCAATATTTTTTATTATTATGGGCTGGGTCTACTGGCCTAAATAAGGAAAAGTTTTCCCCAATAAGTCAAAAAAACATGGGAAAACAATAGGAAATTTTATATAGTGTCAAAAACTACCTATCATAGATGGATGACATTTTGTGATATGCCTACTAATATTAAGTAGTTTTTGATCATGATCGGAAATATATCCACTTACAAGAATGTATTGTGGATTTCATCCACTAGTTAGAAACCAGTGGTATATTTCCGACATATTAATTTATTAAAGTGTATGTTGTGGGGATTTAAATGAAAATAAAGATGGTGTTAGCAATCTTTTCTATTTTATTTATAGTTGCATGTACGCAAACAGAAATGCCCCAAGAGAAGGTTACAGGAGAGATTGTTAAAGAAGTTGATTCTTGTTCTAATGTTTCATGCAATGAAAACCAGGATTGTATTAATGGAACCTGTTTTTGCAATGAAGGTTTTAAAAAATGCGGGGAAAAATGCATAACTAAAATGCAGTGCTGTACAGATAGTGACTGCGGAAAAAATGAGATTTGTAAAAATAATGGCTGTATTCTCTCTTGCCAGAATATCCTTTGCCTTTATAACCAAGTCTGTGATGAGGATTCAAAAAAATGTGTTTGCAAACAAGGCACTATTTTTTGTAACTATCAGCAAAAATGCCTTAAAATAGGGACTTGTTGTGATAATTATGATTGTGAAGCTAATAAAAAGTGCACAATAACTACTTTTTCTGTAAATATCTGCTTTGAAGGAGACCAAAAAATTTGTAAGTATCTTGGAGAAAACAGTTTTACATATTTTGAGTTGTACGGAAACAAGTATAAATTCGCATTAGAAAAAATTTACGCAAATAACGAAATTAAGTATTCTTTAGATGATTCAGAATTAAAAATATTAAAACTCGGGCAAAGGATTAAATTAGCACCAAGGTTATATTTGTATTTCCAGGAGATTAAGGAAATAGGCGGAGTTTGTAAGTATTAGGAAAAAAAAAAATAGAAAAATATTTTGAAATATGGCTTCGGCTATAAATTCTCTAAAATAATGTGATTTGTGGCACAAAAAAGGCAAAAATAATTCCACCGATAATTCCCAAAACCCACATAATAAGGGCATAGTTTAAAACTATTTTCCACCTGAGAACTCTGGAAACCCCCAACATTGAAGGCAAACTTAAAGCTGGGCCGGTTAGTAAAAAGGCTAAAGCAGGACCTGTTCCCATACCAAGAATTAACAGCTCTCTAACAAAGGGAATCTCCACTAAAGTCGGAGTATACATCACAACACCCATGATGGAAGCAAAGGCAATCTGCCATAATCCTTGACCTAGATATTTGGAGATAACTTCAGATGTTAAAAAAATCTTGATAATCCCAATAATGAATATGCCTAAAAGCACTAAAGGTAGAATTCTTTTAATAAAGTCCCAGACATGATTTAACCATTCTTTTAAAGCGAGGATAAGAGAAAATTTTTCTTCATGATATTCAACTTTTAATTCCGGGTGTCCATCTACTTCCTTTTTATGCCATATTTTTTCTATGATTAATCCAGTAATAATAGCTGCGCTTAATGCTAAAATAATCCTGCCAACAGCAAATTTCCAGCTAATCATGCTAAAAGTCAAAATAACCGCTGCTGGATTGATAGCAGGGGTAGCCAAAAGAAATGTAACAGCTGGTCCTAAACCAGCCCCTCTTTTTTTGATAGCAGCAAATAAGGGAATTATTGAACATGAACAAACAGAAAGTAAAGGCCCTCCAAAAGCAGCAATAAAATATGCCTTAATACTTCTTTTGCCCAAATGCTTAATAACCAATTCTTTGGGGATGAAAGCCTGAATTGCTCCGGCAATCAAAAAAGCCATACCTAAGCAAAACCATGCTTTTTGGATATAACTCAATAAAGTATAAAAAGGAATCAACCACCAAGGAGTTTCTGGCTTGATAGGAAATGGCTCCTTTGGGAAAATTCCTTGCTGTATTAATCTGCTCTTTTTAATAGCACCATACCATTCATAGCTGACCAATGTTACTAATAGTAAAACAACTAGCAAAACACCAAAAAGCAATCTTTTTGACTTCATTTTTTTTTCCAACGAAGTTGGTGCTGAAAATCTTTGATTTTCAAGCATTTTTTTTAGGTTATAAGTCAATGTGGCAATGCCGCTCATTCTCTGCATTATGTTAAGCAAAGTCCTTTCATAAGCAAGTATTCTTCTGGCATTGCCTTCAATTCTAAGAATAAGATCATTATTTTTTACCAA
>CAYXTQ010000061.1:2559-6114 GCA_964467845.1 uncultured Methanosarcinales archaeon
TTTCAAGCATTTTTTTTTTTTACTTTTTTTAACCAATCCTTAATCTCTGCAACCTCTGGAATCCTGCCTTCTGCTTTTACTGTTCCATCTATAACTATTGCTGGAGTCATTGTTACTTTTTCTATAATTTTAGAAATGTCGGTTATTTTATTTATTTCTGCATCAATTTTTAATTCCTTCAATGCTTTCCTTGCATTTTCCTCAAGTTTTTTACATTTAGCACAACCTGAACCTAAAATCTCTATTTTCATTCATAAAACCCCCTGTTTCTTTTCAATCAAATTCCAATTCAGTTTTTTGCTTGAACAACCTCCTTCTCAGCCCTAAAGCAACATCAACAAGCAATATAAGGACAGGTACTTCAATTAAAGGACCTATAACTGTAGCAAATGCTTCTCCTGAACTAATTCCGAATATTGCAACAGCAACTGCAATTGCAAGCTCAAAATTGTTGCTTGCTGCTGTAAATGAAAGAGCTGCAGTATTTTGATAGTTTACACCTATCTTGTATGATATAAAAAAACTAACAAAAAACATTATAACAAAGTATAAAAGCAAAGGAACAGCAACCCTTAAAACATCAAATGGAAGCTGCACTATATATTTTCCTTTTAATGAAAACATTATAACTATTGTAAACAGCAAAGCAATTAAAGTAATAGGAGCTATTTTAGGATGGAATTTTTTTTCATACCATTCTTTATTCTTTAATTTTATTAAACTATACCTTGTTATCATTCCTGCTAGAAAAGGAATTCCTAAATAGATAAAAACGCTTTTTGCTATTTCTATTATTGTAATATTAACAACCACACCGCCTAGACCAAGTAGCTTTGGAAGGAGTGTAATGAATACAAATGCATAAAAAGGATAGGCTAATACCTGGAATATAGAATTTAAACCAACCAGAGCAGCAGCATATTCAGTGTGACCTCCAGCCAACTCATTCCATACCAAAACCATTGCAATACACCTTGCAATACCTATCAATATAATGCCTATCATAAAATGAGGGTAATCTCTAAGAAAAATAACTGCAAGAGCAAACATTAATATTGGACCTATAATCCAGTTCTGCAAAAGCGAAAGAACCAGCACCTTTATGTCCTTAAATATGTTGCCTAATTCCTCATACCTTACTTTTGCTAATGGAGGATACATCATCAATATCAGGCCAACAGCAATAGGTATAGACGTAGTTCCTACCTGAAGGCTTGTAATAAAGCTTGTTGCACTAGGTGAAAAATATCCAATACCTATACCAACAGCCATAGCTAAAAAAATTAAAATTGTTAGATATCTATCTAGTGCTGATAGTCTGTGAATGCTCTTCATACACACAACCCCCTTCCTACAATATTACAAGTAAGCTTTTTTTTTCCCTTATGTTTCATTATTTCTATTGTGGATAATAATCTTCTTATCATTTCCTCATTTTTTAAGCAGCACATTAAAAATTTGGCTTCTTTATTAGTACTTAAAATACCTGCATCCTTTAGAATCTGTACGTGCCTAAAAATTACAGATTGGTCTCTTTTAAGGAGCTTACTGAAGTCACATATACAAACACATTCTTTTTTATTTAACAGATATTCAATAATCTTTAATCTAATTGGTTCTCCTAGGGCTTTGTAAAATTTTGCTTTTTCTTCAATTTTTTTCATTTGCATAGTTAAGCAAATGAACTTATTTATATATCTTTCTTTTTTTTTTTTCACTAATCATATCGTAAAATATTTATATCAGTTATTAAAATATCGTGAGAATGAAGCATTCATTGAAAACAGGATTCAGCTTTGGATTAACCTCTGGAACAATCACAACCCTTGGTTTAATGGTTGGGCTGCATTCAGGAACTCATTCAAAAATAGTTGTCCTTGGAGGTATATTAATAATAGCAATAGCTGATGCATTTTCAGATGCATTAGGCATTCATATTTCTGAAGAATCTGAGGGTAAACATAATACAAAAGAAATATGGTTATCAACAATTTCTACATTTTTTTCTAAATTTTTTTTTGCATTAACATTTGTAATTCCTGTTTTATTGTTTGAACTTTCAACTGCTATTATTGTAAGTATAATTTATGGATTATCTGTGCTAAGTGTTCTCAGCTTTAAAATGGCTATTGCTCAAAAAGCAAAACCAATAAAAGTAATTGCAGAACACCTTATTATTGCATTAGTAGTTATAGTTATAACCCACTATGTCGGTGACTTAATATCAAAAATATTTGTAAAAACTTAAATCACTAAAATAATTTAAAAAGATGTAGTAGTTTTTTTTTTTTTTTATTTCTTTTTGTTTATTGCCTCTCCTAATCTTTCCAATGCCAAAACATAAGCAGCAGTTCTCATATCTATTTTTTTTTCTTGAGAAATCTTGAGAACATTATTAAATTCCCTGACCATTATTTCCTTTAATTTTTTGTGAACCTCTTCTAGTTTCCATTTTTCATTTTTCTTGTTCTGTAACCATTCAAAATAACTAACAGTTACACCGCCTGCATTAGCTAATATGTCTGGCAATACGAAAATTTTATTTTTCTTTAATATCTCATCTGCCTCAGGAGTTGTTGGACCATTTGCCAGTTCTAAAATTATTTTTGATTTTATATCATCAGCATTTTTCTCTGTAATCTGGTTTTCTAAAGCAGCTGGCACTAATATATCAACATCTAATTCCAAAAGTTGTTCATTAGTTATATGCTTGTGCTTTACCTCAGTACAAACACTGCCTTTATAGTAAACTCCATCAACCATTCCATGTTGCTCCTTATGTTTTAATACAGACTCTGCATGCAATCCTTCAGCAGCAAATATTGCTCCCTTTGAATCACTAACTGCAACAACCTTATAACCTGCTTCCTCTAATAACCTAGCAATATTATAGCCAGCATTACCAAAGCCCTGTACTGCAACTGTTGATTTTTTAAGGTCCTTCTTTAAATGCTTCATTGCTTCATCTAAAACATAAAATCCTCCTCTGGCAGTAGCATCATCCCTTCCTAAACTTCCTCCTTTTCCAACAGATTTTCCTGTTATTACTGCTGGAGTCTGCTTTCCAACTATCTTACTGTATTCATCTACCATCCAGTCCATTATCATTGCATTTGTATAAACATCAGGTGCAGGAATATCTTTGTTTGGGCCAATAAATTCATGCATTTCTCTGATAAATCCTCTGCTTAAGGCTTCTAATTCCTTAATTGAAAGTCTTTTAGGATCAACCTCTATTCCTCCTTTTCCGCCACCATAAGGAATGTTAACAACAGCACATTTGATTACCATCCAGAAAGCTAATGCCTTTACCTCATCCATATTGACATCAGGGTGATATCTTATGCCTCCTTTAGCTGGACCTCTAGCCATATTGTACTGAACTCTATATCCTCTAAAAATCCTTAAATCGCCAGAATCCATTTTAACAGGAATGCTAACTTCAATAATTCGTTTAGGATGGCTTAATATTTCAATTACATCTTTACTAACTTTTATATGTTTTAGAGCCTTATCTAACTGTTCTTTTGTATTTTCAAAAACATTTTTTGCCAT
>CAYXTQ010000062.1:0-6092 GCA_964467845.1 uncultured Methanosarcinales archaeon
TTTTTTTTTTTTTTTTTATTTATTTTTTATTTTTTAAATTTTTTTTTTTTTATAAATCCTTGATAATGATTTTTTATTATTTATTGAATTCTTTATATTGATTTTTTTTTTGATACTAGTAATATTTATATAATTATAAATGTTATCTTAATATGTCGGAAATATACCACTGGTTTCTAACCAGTGGATGAAATCCACTATAAAAAATGATAGGTAGTATATTTCCGAGCATGATCAAAAACCGCGAGTTTTTGACATAAAATGATTCAGATGAAAAGAATTAATCTGTTAACCATTGGTTTTATATTTATATTAGGAGGAATAATAGCAATTATAGCCAGACTTTATAATTATTCTGAAACCACAACTTTAGCATTTATATTCTTGGCCTTAGGAACATTCTTAATAATTGCAGAAATAATAACCTACCATCATTTTATGGAAAAATAAAATAAAATAAAATAAAAAAAAATTTATTGAGGAGTTTTTGCAAGAGCCCAAACATCCTTTAATCCTACTACTATTGTTGCTGGAACAACAAATGCCATTATTTGGTTAAATATTCCAGCCAAATAATTGCCAATTCCAAATGCCTCTAAGTTAGCCAAAGAACCTGCTCCTCCTGCATAAGACACTACAACTAGTATTACTGCAACCAATAAGAACTCTTTTGTTTCCTTACCAGCAACATTTAGGAATCCTACTATCAATCCAAACAACACTAGTAAAGAAGTTAACCACATTGCTGCTGCTCCTAAATATGTTGCAAACAACCCAAGAACTATTGCCAATATTACTCCAACAATAAAGGAGTAATTGCCTATTTTCTTTTCCATCTAAACACCTCTTTTTTGTTTACAAAAAAGAGACCAGGAAATCTTTGATTTCCGCTGCCTCTTTTTTTTTTTTTGATTTGGAAAACCTTCCAAACCCTATTATCTTATTTTTACTACTAATTGTATATAAAGTTTTCGCTTATATACTCAACAAATCCTATCAAGAATATCATGAGCATCTAAACTTGTTTCATATTTCTCTATTTCCTTCCATCTCTTCCCAAACTTTGCGATAAACATTGTTCTTAAGTAATCTCTTTCATTATTGCTAACTCTTGCAAATTTATCTGCATCTATTAAACCATAAGGATAACCAAGAAAAACAGGATCCTTGCTATTTTCTGTTAATAAACTCAAAATTTCATTAATTTCATAATTGACTTTTTTGCTTACATCAAACCTAAAACAATACTTTGATTTTTCATGCAACTTAACAAAATACATATCAAAATCATCTAATTCAACTTTATAATACCAACTACCTTCTTTTAAACTATTCAATAAAGCATTCACACTATTACCTTTTTTTGTCAATAAATTAGTTGTCTTGCTTAAACCACTTACTATAACATTCTTCTTCAAAGCCTCTTTATACAATTTATCAAAAAACATTTCCTCATTTGTTATATTAACCTCTAAATCCCTGTCCATAACCAAAAAATCTCCGCTATCTATTTCATTAAAAGCGATATTACAAACTTCAATCTCTAAAAACCTTCTTGCTATCTCTCCTATCCTAGAAATATTAACTCTATGTTCTCCAGTTTTTAAACTCTTATCAAAAGAATCAAAAATAAACTTATCAATTTTTAAATCATTGCCAAAAAACTCACTTTCATAAACTATTTTTCCATCCTTATTAACAGCATTAACCAAAACAAAAAATTCAAACCTTTTGCCTTTCAACTTTTTATTATCTTTAAAAATATTATAATAAACCCTTATAAACTGCAAGGAAAAATTACTTGCCCTGATTATCTCGCTATTACCTCCATCTACAAAACATATTTTTTTATTAGTCTTTTTATTAATTATCTTATTGAAATTATTTTTATTGATTTTTACAGCCTCATGATAAGGTATATCAACATAATCATCCTCCTCAGTCTTTAAACTAGTATTTATCCTCTCAATTATTTTGTTTATTATTTCTTTCATTTTTAATCAATATTAATTAATCATTAGGTGTTGTACCACAATCACAATTATTTGTGCACTTGTTACAGTTTTTGTTTTTATTTTTTTTTTTAATTTTAATAATAATAAAAAAATAAAATAAAAAATATTTGTGCAATTCCATAGTTAAGTCAAACTATGTTTGCCTAAATGTGTTTCTGTACTTAATGTTTTTTTTTTTTTTATATTCCTACAAAATATAAATGTTTAAATAATAATAAGGATTCCTAGGTTATATGATAAAAGGACAGGTCATTTCAGGGGAGTTTAGCAAGATTTTGGTAAGGCAGAAATCTGGCCACAATATAGAGCTAGGGGAATTGTTAGTTGCTGATACTAAAGACGGAAAAATAATAATGCAAGTTTATGATTTAATTTACGGAAGCCAGATATCGCAATCGAACTTAGAGTTGATATCTGGGATAAAATTAGAAGAAAACACCCAGCTAGAGTTAATTGAGCCTGAACTAAGGAATTACAATCTAGCATTAATGAAGAACTTGATTACTATCAAAAGCAATAATGCTATAATTTGCAAGAATCTTCCAAATGTATTTTCTGAAGTAAGGGAAATAAGCAAAGAGGATCTTATTTTTTTAACTAAACCAAAAAATCCTTTGTATGTAGGAAAATTAAGAAGCGGTTCTAAGGTTTTAGATGTAGATATATTTTTGGAAGGAGATAAAGTATTTACCCATCATATTTTAATTCCTGCAACTACTGGTCGTGGAAAATCTAATTTAACTTCATGTATGTTATGGGATTGTATGGAAAAGGATTATTGCGGAATATTAGTATTAGATCCTCACGATGAGTATTATGGCAGAAATAAATTAGGGCTGAAGGATCATAAAAATAAAAGCAGATTAGTCTATTATACTCCAAAAAATGTTCCTCCTTCTTGCAAAACATTAAAGATAAATCTAAAGGTCATAAAGCCCCAGCATTTTAATGGAGTTGTTGACTGGAGTGATGCACAAAAAGAAGGTTTAAGTGCTTACTACAGAAAATATGGGGTTTCTTGGATTGAATCTATTATCCTGGAAAAGCCTGTTGAAGGATTCTCAGAAGCTACTTTATCTGTAATAAAAAGAAGGCTGTTACAACTACTAGATTTAAGTTTCAGAGAAAACCAATTATTTTGCAATGGTGCATTTGATATACAATCTGGAGAAACTATAATAAAAGATATTTGCAATGAGTTAGAAAACGGAAAAATAGTGATTATTGACACTTCAAATTTCTCTGGAGCAGTTGAAATATTGATCGGAAGTCTTATTGCAACTGAAATTTTAGATAAATATAAGCATTATAAAATGGAAGGAACTTTAAAGGATAAGCCGGTTATTTCTATAGTTTTGGAAGAAGCACCAAGAGTTTTAGGAAAAGAGGTCTTGGAAAAAGGAAGCAACATTTTTTCAACTATAGCAAGGGAAGGGAGAAAGTTTAAAGTTGGTTTAATGGCAATTACGCAACTTCCTTCATTAATCCCAAGAGAAATATTAGCAAATATGAACACCAAGATAATTTTAGGGGTTGAGATGCAGCCAGAAAGACAATCTATTATAGAAAGTGCTTCGCAAGACTTAAGCAACGACTCTAGAACAATTGCTTCCTTAGACATAGGAGAAGCGTTAATAAGCAGCAATTTTACTAAATTTGCCATTCCTATAAAGATTCCATTATTTGAGGATTTGGTTAATAAAAGTTTAAAAAAAGAGGAAAAATTTAAAAAAGAATTTATAGGAGTTAAAACATAAGAAGAAATTTGGGGTGAGTATAATGGGTATTTTTAAACCAACTATAGAAGATGATATTGAGGAAGTTATGAAAAGTGAAAAAATTGATAAAGATTTAAGACCCATATTAAATAATATTTTAAACAAACTTAATGAATTGAAAAATAATGGAATAAATATTGATGCGGGCGTAATAAGACATTTGAAAAACTTTTTAAAAAATGTTGAAAAAGATATAAAAGCTGCTAAAGCATTTGCAGAAAATGCTTCACTTTTATTAAATAGATTAAAAGGAAATCAAAGATAATGTTTTTTTTTTTTTTTTTTAATATTAAAAAAAAAAAAAAAATACAATTATGTCGCACATTTGGCTGATTGTCATATTGGCTCTTGGAGAGATCCAAAATTAAGAGATATAAACACAAAAGTATTTGCCAGAGCAGTTGATTTATGTATTGAAAAAAATGTTGATTTTATTCTTATATCAGGAGATTTGTTCAATACTTCTTTGCCAAATCTGGATAGTTTAAAAGAAACTGTAATCAAATTGAAAGAATTAAAGGACAAAGATATTCCAGTTTATATTGTAGCAGGCAGCCATGATTTTAGCCCAAGTGGAAAAACAATGTTAGATGTTTTGGAAAATGCTGGTTTATTTTCTAATGTAACTAAAGGCCAAATTATTGACGATAAACTAAAGCTCAATTTTACAGTTGACAAAAAGACAGGAGCTAAAATAACTGGCTTACTTGGTAAAAAAGGCAGCTTAGAAAAAAGTTATTATAATGACTTAATAAGAGATAATTTAGAAAAAGAAAATGGCTATAAGATATTTATGTTTCACTCTGCCATAACAGAATTCAAGCCTGATGATTTGGAAAAAATGGAATCTCAGCCATTATCCTTATTGCCTAAGGGCTTTAATTACTATGCTGGTGGTCATGTTCATTATGTTTTTAATACAAAAGATAAAGAATATGGAACAATAGCATTTCCTGGACCATTGTTTCCAAATAACTTTAGAGAATTAGAAAAATTAGGCAATGGTGGTTTTTATATAGTTGAAGATGATAAATTAGAATGGCAGCCAATACAGATTTATAACACCTATAATATTAGTATTGACTGCAATCATAAAACAATTGAAGAAGTAGAAGAAGAACTGTCAAAAGAGATGCAAGATAAGGAGTTTATTGAAACTATTGTTACAATAAGGTTAGAGGGAACTTTAAAATCTGGCAAGCCTTCTGATATAAACTTTAAGGAAATTTTTAGTAAATTATATGAAAAAGGTGCTTATTTTGTAATGAAGAACACTAATAAACTAACAAGCAAAGAATTTGAAGAGATTAAAATAGAAAAAGAATCTGTTGAAGATATAGAAGAGTGTTTAATTAAAGAACATTTAGGACAGATAAAGATTAAAGATTTAGACGTAATTAAAGAAGAAAAATTAACTAAAGAATTAATTAAAATATTAAACCAGGAAAGAGGAGAAGGAGAAAGGGTAACTGACTTTGAAAAAAGAGTAAACGAAGAAATAGAAAAAATTCTAGAAGTATTTATAGAAAAATAAAAAATAATTTTTATTTTTTTTTTTTATTTTTATTTTAAAGCTTCAACTAGTTTGTTACCAAATTCTTCTGCTGCACCAGGGCCATTAGCAGTTATTATATTACCATCCACAGTAACATCTTCTCCTGTATATGTTGCTCCTTTCTCTTCCAGATTGCCAACATAATCTCCATTCCAAACAGTTGCTTCTTTTCCTTCTAAAACTCCTGCATTTGCAAGAGTAACTGGCGCAATGCAAATTGCTGCAACTATCTTGCCTTTGTTATTGAACTCTTTTGCAAGGCCATGTGCCTTTGCATTTTCAAAATAAATGCTTGCTCCAGGTCCTCCTATAAAAACTATTGCATCATAATCACTTGTTGCCTTATCCAATAAAACATCTACTTTAGCCTTTTTTCCTTTTACACTGACTGCTTCTGGTTTAAGTGAGCATGTAACTACTTTTATGCCATTCTCCTCTAAAACCTCTTTTGGTGTAAAATACTCTTCATCCTTAAAGTTATTTGGCGCAACGATAAAAAGAGCTTTAGCCATATTAATCACCTCCTCAGGTTGTTTTTCTGTAATTATTTTTTCTTCATTAATAGGTTTAGTCTGTTCTTTAGAACATCCTACTGATAAGATTAAGAGTAGTATAAATAAAAAATAATATATTTTCATTTTCACCCCATTTTCATTATTTTTTATCAATATTTAATTTACCATTATTTGTTATGTCAAAAACCACCATTCATAAAATATTATAATATTCCTTATCGCAAATGTA
>CAYXTQ010000063.1:0-5783 GCA_964467845.1 uncultured Methanosarcinales archaeon
CTATAATTGGAAAAGGCGGTTTTAGTAAAGATTTATTAAAGGTTTTCAAAAAATATAATTGTGTTTATTTACAAGCAACTGGAGGAGCAGGGGCTTTACTTGCTAAAAATATCAAAAGGGTTATAAATGTTTATAAATTAAAGGAATTTGGAGAAGCAGAAGCAATATGGCAATTATATGTTGAAGATTTTCCAGCAATTGTTGCTATGGATACAAAAGGTAAAAGTTTGTATAAAGATTAAAAATAAAATAAAATAAAATAAAAAAAAAAAAGGTTGGGATGAGATATTTTATAGGATTAGACATTGGCGGAACAAAAATAGAAGGAATTCTTGTAAATGACAAGTATAAAATAATAAAAAAAAATATAAAAAAAACAGAAGCAGATAAACCAAGAGAAATCACATTAAAAAATATTTTTTCTGTAATAAAGGAGTTAAAGCAGAACTATAAACTCTCTGGTATTGGTATAAGTACTGCTGGTTATGTAAAAAATAAAGTTTTAGTAAATTGCCCCAATATTCCCAACTTAAACAATATAAATATAATAAAAGATTTCAAGAAAAATATAAAAGAAAAGTTTATTGTTGAAAACGATGCCAATTGTTTTGCTTTGGCAGAAAACATTTATTGGAAAAAAAAAAATTTAGTAGGGGTTATACTTGGTACTGGAATTGGAACAGGAATTATAATAAATGGAAAATTATACAGAGGAAAATCAGGCTCTACAGAATTCGGCCACACAATAATAGCATCTTCTGGTTTAAAATGCAGATGCGGAAAAAAAGGAGACTTTGAATCTTGGTGTTCTGGCAATAGTATTTTAAAAAGATACAAAAAACTAGGAGGAAAATTAAAAAAAACACAAGAGATTTTCAAGTCAAAGGATAAACTGGCAAAGAAGATTATAGATGAAACATACAAATACTTAGGAATTGGCTTAGCAAATATAATTACTGCTTTAAATCCAGATTTAATAGTTCTGGGTGGCGGGGTTAGTAACGGTATTGATTACAATAGAATAAACAAAGAAGTTAAAAAAAATGTTATAAAAGAATTAAGGGATGATGTGAAAATAGTAAAAAACAAATTAGGAGCAGATTCTGGAGTTATAGGAGCAGTTGAATTAATTAAACTAAACCTTTATAAATAAAACTTTATTTTCTTATAGTAAAATGGTACTAGAAAAGTTAGGAGATTCTTTAAAGGAAACCTTGCAGAAAATTGCAAAGGCTGTTTTTGTAGATGAAAAACTGATTAATGAGTTAGTTAAAGATATTCAAAGGGCATTATTACAAGCAGATGTAAATGTACAACTAGTTTTTGATTTAACTAAAAGGATAAAAGAAAGGGCTTTAAAGGAAGAAACAAGAGGATTAAGCAAGAAAGAAGCATTAATAAAAATTGTTTATGACGAATTAGTACAGTTCTTGGGTGGAAAAGGATATAAAATAGAGATAAAGAAGAAGCCATTTAAAATTATGCTGGTTGGTTTATTTGGCAGTGGAAAAACAACCACAGCAGGAAAATTAGCAAGATTTTTTACAACCCGCGGTTATAAAGTTGCATTAATTTGCTTAGATATTCACAGACCAGCTGCAATGGAGCAGTTAGAGCAGATAGCTAAAAATGCTAATGTCCCATATTTCTTAAATAAAAAGGAAAAAAATGTAGTGAATATATGGAATGAGTTTAAGGACCAATATAAAAAATATGATATTCTTATAATAGATACAGCAGGAAGAGATGCTTTGTCTAAAGACTTAATTGAGGAAATAGAAAAAATTAACAAGGAAATAAAGCCTGATGAAAATTTGTTGGTAATAAGCGCTGATATTGGACAGGCTGCACAAAAACAGGCAGAGCAATTCCACAAAAGCTGTCATATTACTGGTGTTATTGCTACAAAAATGGATGGAACTGCTAAAGGGGGTGGAGCATTGTCTGCTTGTGCTGTAACTAATGCTCCAATTAAATTTATTGGTGTTGGAGAAAAAATAGCTGATTTAGAGCAGTTTAATCCAGAAGGATTTGTTTCTAGGTTATTAGGAATGGGTGATTTAGAGGCTTTGCTTGAAAAAGCAAAAGAGGTTATGAAGGAAGAGGAAGCAGAAGACTTAAGCAAGAGGCTTTTGAAAGGAGACTTTAACTTAATTGACTTGTACGAGCAGATGAAAGCAATGAAACAGATGGGTCCTTTAAACAAGATAATGGAAATGATTCCAGGATTAAGCCAGCTAAAAATGCCTAAGGAAATGCTTCAAGTGCAGGAAGGTAAATTAGAGAAATGGAAGCATGCAATGGACTCAATGACTAAGGAAGAATTAGAGGATCCTGAAATAATAACTTCTTCAAGAATAGAAAGAATTGCAAAAGGCTCTGGAGTTTCTACAAAAGATGTTAGAGAATTGATAAAGCAGTACAGAACTGGAAAAAAGATGGTAAAGATGATGAAAGGCAAAGGAATGGAAAAGATGATGAAGAAATTTCAAGGCAAGATGCCTGGATTGAAGTTTAAATAATATATCTAATTATACCAAAAACAGCTTTAGTATAGAAAAAAGTAATATTTATATACTAGAATTCTTTAACTGCTAGAAGTTGGGGGCAAAATGGTAATTTTGTTTGATCAGTTTAATTTACCTGAAGATATATTTGAAATAATATTTGCTACTTCTCAGCAAAAGATAGTCGGTAAGGTTTTGATAAATTATTTGAAAGAAAAAGGCGGAGAAATCAATAAACCAGAGATGTCAGATTTTGCTACAAAATTGCATAGTGGAGAGTTAGTTACAGAAATAGATGAAGCGCCTTATAAAGGAAAAAAGGTTAAGCTTTCTTATAATAAAAGACAGTTTTATGACAGAATTTTGACCCCAATGAAATCAATGGGAATAATTGATTACGATTTATACAAGAAAACATACAAGTTAAGTGATAAATTCAACAAGGAGATGCTAAGGTTAGGGATGATGTGGCTGAAGGAACTAAAAAATCCACCCTTTTCTATACGCAAAAAGAAGACAGAATAAAAAAAAAAAAAAATTATACTTTTTGATATAAAGAAACATTATTATTGTAAGAATCTATAATCCTTAATCCAGGAATTTCTTTTATTTCACTTCCTTCTAAAATTAAAACACCATTTCCATTTAGATTATTAGCTATCTTGGTTATTATTGCTTTTTCATCTGGTATCTTGTCTTTGCATTTTATAAAGTGTTTTAAAAGAGATTCATCAAATTCAGTAGGAGCTATATTAGAAGGATGTGCTACATAAATTATATGATAGCTTCCTTTTCCATCCCATATTTCAGTATGTAAAAGGCCGCCTAAGTTCTCTAGCTTATATGTTTGCTTATTGCTGAAATTGCCAATACTATCTCTAAAATCATATTCACCACAAAGAATTTCCAAAGCAGACAATGAATTTCTGAAAACATTTAATTGCTCTCTTGTGAACTCTCTTTCATTTCTTGAATAATTTTTTCCAGGTTGATAAAAATTATCAGGCAAATTCAAGAACATATTTACCATAAAAGTAAGAACCGCTTTTTCTACAATCTCACTCGGGCTAATACTTTTTTTTATATAGTTAGACAGGTTAGAATAATCACCTGGATTTATTGCTTTAATATCTTTAACTCCATCAAAAGGCTTAACTTCTATGGTTTCCTCTACTTTTTCTGCTGTTTTTGCAGGAGTTGCTCTTTTTTTAAGACTTCGCCTTAATTGTTCTTGTCGCCAACGTTCAGTATTCTTGTCACTAAGTCTTGGCTGGTTACCTTTTTGTAGCCAACTGCTTTTTCCTTGATTAAACAATAGTGGCATAATGACTATATTATTCATCAAATGCTTATAAAATTTTCTATAAGTTACTACTTTAAAATACTATAAAATATAATTAAAATAAAAAAAAAAAAAAAACTAGTAATGGAGGAAGAATTTTATTTTTAAGAAAATAAATAAGGCATATAAAAATAATAAAACAAATCCTTCTTTTCTTTCAAGTCTCATGTTTCTTCTTAATAATAATAAGGCAATTAAAGAAGCTATAAACCAGAATGGAATATCAAAGAATAAAAGGTTTTTTGCAAAGAATAATCCTTTAGTTCCAGATGCAATCGCACCAAAACCCATAGAAAACAAAGGATCTGTTATATTTGAGCCAATCAAAGTGCCTACTGAAATTGAACCTTCTTTCTTGAAAATTGCTGTAATTGCAGTTGAAAACTCTGGCAAGGCTGTTCCAACACCTATTATCATAACTCCTACAAAAGATTGAGCAACACCCCACAGCTCTGCAAGTGTTATTGCATTCTCTACTACTTTGTTTGAGGCATATATCAAAATAGCAAGGCCTAAAATTAAGAGAATAATGTTTTTTATTTCAGCTTTTTTATGCTGATAATTATTTTTACCGTAGTAAACATCTTCCTTTATTTTTTTTAATACTTTTTCATCTTTACTTACAAAATATAAGTAGACAATATAAATTACAATTAAAATAACCCCTTCTGTCCATGTTATTCTATAACCAGTAATCCCTACTAAAAAAAATAGAATTATTGAAATTAAAACCATAGCACAGTCCCTTTTCAATAAACTTTTTGTTGCAAATAATGTTCCTATAATAGCAGTCATTCCTAAAACAAATGTTATTTGTGTTACATCACTGCCAATATTAGTGCCAATGGCAATTCCAGAAGCTCCTATTAAGCCAGATTTAATGTTTGTTGCTATTTCAGGCAGAGATGTTCCAATAGAGATTACAGTTAAACTAATCATCATTGGAGAAATTTTTAAAGCAAGGGCTAATTTTTTAGTTGCTTCAACTATTAAGGTCGCACCAATCCATAATCCTATTAAACCGAATATTAAAAAAAATATTAGGTTTGTCATTATAATATTTTTTTTTTATTTTTGTAGTTTATATACTTTTTCATAAAATTGCCAGTAACATTTATATACCTTTTTCTTTTTTGTAATATTTATGAAAATCACAGCTGATTTACACATCCATTCAAGATTTAGTCAGGCAACTTCTAAAGATTTAACTATCGTTAATTTAGAAAAATATGCTATGATAAAAGGAGTAAATTTACTGGGAACAGGTGATTTTACTCATCCAAAATGGATTCAGGAATTAAAGTCAAAACTAACTGAAGAAGATGGTATATTATGGACTAAAAATAAATTTCCTTTTGTTTTGCAATCAGAGATTTCCTTGATTTATTCACAGGACGGTAAAGGAAGAAGGATTCATAATATTGTTTTAGCACCGAGTTTTGAAATTGTTGATCAAATCACAGAATATTTGTTAAGTAAAGGAAGGATTGATTATGATGGAAGACCTATTTTTAATATAACCTGTCCTGAGTTTGTTGAGAATTTAATGAGCATAAACAAGGATATTGAAGTAATATGTGCTCATATTTGGACACCTTGGTTTAGCTTGTTTGGCAGCAAATCTGGCTTTAATTCAGTCGAAGAATGCTTTAAAGACAAAGCAAAATATATTCATGCTTTGGAAACTGGTTTAAGTTCAGATCCTGGAATGAATTATAGGCTAAGCGCATTAGACAAATTTAATTTAGTTAGTTTTTCAGATTTACATAGTTATTGGCCTTGGCGCATTGGTAGGGAAGCAACAATGTTTGACATAAATTTAACTTATAAAAATTTAGTTAATGCCTTAAGGACAGGTAATGGTTTATTGGGTACAATAGAATTCTGGCCAGAAGAAGGAAAATATCATTATGACGGACATAGAGCTTGTAATG
>CAYXTQ010000064.1:0-5779 GCA_964467845.1 uncultured Methanosarcinales archaeon
AATAATTGTGATTGTTTAATAACACCTAATGGTTAATTAAATATTGATAAAAAAAGAATGGATAACAAAAAAAATAATATTATAAAAAAAGAATGGTTTGCTCTTATTGTGTTTATTTTAATCTCTTTTGCAATGGTTTCACCAATTTTCAAAAATTTAACTTATTGGGGAACTAATGACTGGGATCAGCACTTTTTTTATTATGACAGTGCAAGAAAGTCTATAGTGGATTATAAGCAGTTTCCTTTATGGAATCCGTGGTATTGTGGCGGAAATGCTTTACTTGCTCATCCTGAATCTGCTTTTTTGTATCCATTATTTATATTTAATTTAATCTTTGGGACTGTTATTGGTATTAAGATTCAGATTTTTCTTCATCTAATAATCGGAATGTTTGGAATGTTTTTGTTGTCAAAATATTTTAAATTAGCGCCTTATTCTTCTTATTTACCGCCAATAATATTTATGTTAAGCTCTTGGTTTGCTTCAAGAATGTTTGTAGGACATACGTTGTATTTGTCTTTTACATTATTACCTTATGTTTTGTTTTTTTATCTAAAATCTTTAAAAAGGATTAAATTTATTATAATAGCTGCTATTTTTTTAACATTGATGATTTTTGGCGGAGGTACAACTTATCCTCTTTTTTTAACATCTTTGTTTTTAGGGATATATTCTGTATTAAAAAGTTTAAAGAATAAGAGCATTATTCCTATAAGAAATTTAATAATAATTTTAATTATTTTTATGTTGTTTGGTGCTGTAAAAATAATTCCTGCTTTCAAGTTTGTAAAAACATTTTCTGAGCCGATGATTGATGAGCAGCCAACTAATTTTGAAACTTTATACAATTCTTTATTTAGCAGAAACCAGCATCATAAATCAAGGATTTACTATGTAGATACAACTTTTAAGGAACGGTATTACCAAGGAACTAATCTAATAAGATTTGATATAGTAGGAAGAGCTGTATGGGCGTGGCATGAATATTCTGCATATATTGGAATAATACCTTTATTATTGTTTATAACAGCAATTATTTTTTATTTCAAAAAACATTGGGATTTAATTATTACTTCTTTTGTTTTTATTATATTTTATTTGGGTTATAAATTTTATTTATGGAAAATTTTGACTTATTTACCTTTTATCAGATCATTGCACGGTCCTTCAAGAGCAATAATGGTTTTTGTTTTTATATTAGCAATTTTAGCAGGAATTGGCCTTTCTTTTTTAGAAAAATCAGAGAAAATCAAGATAAGGAAAAAGGATTATATAATAATTGCTTTGATTATTATAGTATTAATAGATCTTTTTTCAATATCTAGGCCTATTTACTCCAGAATATTTAAAGTTAAGCCTTTACAACTAGAAAAAAGAGACTTTATACAGGTTATGATAGCAGATAAATTTATTTCCCAGTATCCAAATTTATTGCAAAACGTTGGAAGTGTAAATTGTTATGAAAGAGTTCATCCTATATTTGGTGCTACCCCAATTATTTACAGTAATGGAACTTTATATCCTTATTATAATGGAGAGGCTTATTTGTTTTCTAATAATAAAACACAGATTTTAGAGTTTTCACCTAATAAATTTACAATAGAGGTTGATACAGATAAGGAGGATAAATTAATATTAAACCAGAATTATTTTGATGGCTGGAAAGTAAAGGACAAAAATATAGAGGAGTTTCTTGGAAAAGTAACTGTTAATGTAAATAAAAATGATGAGGAGATAATATTTTATTATTTACCAAACATTTTTATATTAGGATTAATTATTACAATTATTAGTTTAATTTTAGGAGGTTTTTATTTTTTTAAATCAAATAAAAAAAAAAAACAATAGGTGCACAAAAAGTTAAGGCAAACTGAGTTTGTCTTATAGAGTTTGTTAAGAATTTTTTATTTTAAAATTTATAATTGTTAAAAAAAAAAAATAATAATCAACTGGATTACTTCACAAATAGTTGTAAATGTTGTAGTGCAAATATTGGCTATTAAATATTGGAAATAAATAAAATAAATTAATAAAAATGTTAAAAATATGGTTGTATTCATTAATCAGTGTATTTATTGTAAGCATTATTTCATTGATTGGAATATTTACATTATTAATAAAGGAAAATCAGTTAAAAAAAATATTATTATTCTTGGTAAGTTTTGCAGCTGGCGCTTTATTTGGAGATGCTTTTATTCACCTTATACCAAGCGTGGTTGAGGAGTTTGGATGTAAAATTGTTGTTCCCTTGGGTATATTAGCAGGAATCTTGGTTTTTTTTATTCTAGAAAAGTTCATTTGCTGGAGGCATTGCCATATTCCAACATCAAAGCAGCATCCTCACCCTGTTGGTTTTATGAACCTTATTGGAGACTGCTTCCATAATTTAATAGATGGGATGATAATTGGAGGAAGTTATCTGGCTTCTATACCTGTAGGTATTGCAACTTCAATAGCTGTTGTTTTGCATGAGATTCCACAAGAAATGGGGGATTTTGGAATATTGATGCATGCTGGCTTTAGCAGATTTAAGGCTTTGATGTTTAATTTTATTTCAGCACTGTTAGCAGTTGTTGGAACTGTAATATCTTTGGTTATAGGAACTAAAATACAAAACTATACTTTATTCTTAATTCCATTTACAGCAGGAGGCTTTATTTATATAGCAGGCTCTGATTTAATCCCAGAGTTGCATAAAGAAACAAAACTGTCAAAGTCATTTATTCAGTTAATTGCTTTAATTTTTGGGATAGGGGTTATGTTATTGTTGGTTGTAATGGAGTAAAACACAAACCTTTAAATAAATATTATTAAATATAATTCTTTAATGAAAAAAAACACTATAGCTGTATTATTGATAATAATTGTTTCTTTTATAGTATATGCAAATACTTTAAGGAATGAGTTTGTTTGGGATGACAAAAGATTTATAATTCAGGATTCTGAGATAAAGGATTTGGGTAATATTAAAAGCTTTTTTACTAAAGATTATCAAGGACTTTACAGGCCATTAAGAACTTTTTTTTATGCTCTAAGCTATCAATTATGGAAAGAAAAACCTTTCTGGTATCATTTACAATCTATTTTTATTCATATAATCAATTCCATTTTGGTTTATTATATATTTCTCCATATTCTAAAAAAAATGAGATTATCTTTATTATCTGCTTTATTATTTGTTACACATCCTATCCATACAGAGTCTATAAGTTTTATCACAGCAAGCTTTGACCAGATTGCAATTATATTTTTATTATTATCATTATTATTGTATATAAAAAATAAAAATGTAGGTTCAATTATATTCTATTTATTTGCTGTTTTAAGTTCTGAGATTGCTATAATTTTGCCTTTTATGATAATATTATATGATTTTACTTTTAAATTAAAGCCGAATAAAGAAAATATTAAGAAAAAAATAAAAAAATATGTTCCATATTTTATTATTTTTATTTTATTTTTATTTATAAGATTTTTTTTAATAAAGGTTGTTGGAAGAGTTGACTTAGAAGAATTAGGGTGGAGTTATAGCTTAAGGTTATTGAATATGTCTAAGGTTATTGTTAAATATATTTTATTGCTATTATGGCCGTTAAACCTTAGTGTTAAACATCAGGTTTTAATCTCAACTTCAGTATTTGATTCATCTTTATTTATCCCAATCATATTGCTGATATTATTAATATTTTTATCAATAAAAGTTTATAATTATTCAAAGATAGTTTTCTTCAGCATATGGTTTTTCTTTATCAGCTTATTGCCTGTTTCTAACATAATCCCAATACAAAGGCTGATTACAGAAGCTTATTTGTATTTGCCTTCTATTGGTTTTGTTTTGTTTTTGGGTTATATCATTAATAGAATAAATTATTTAAAAATTCAAAAAATCAATAAAAAAAATATTAAAATAATAAGTTTGGCTATATTTATTTTTTTAATCATAGGTTATTCTTTTATCACGATTAAAAGAAATACTGATTGGAAAGATGAATTAACATTATGGGAGAAAACTGTAAAAACCAATCCAAACTCTGCTATTGCATATAACAACCTTGGTTTAGTTTACCAGGAAAAGGGTGAATTTAAAAAAGCTGGCATGGCATTTTTAAAGTCTATTGAGATTAATCCAAACAGGGCTGTAACTTATTTTAATCTTGGTGTTTTATATGGAAGATTGAATATGGTAAATGAATCTGCTATTGCTTATAAAAAAAGCATAGAAGTTGATCCAAAATTAGTAGAAGCATATATTAATTTAGGGATTATATATGACAGCCAGGGTTTATTTGAAGAAGCATATAGTGAATATGTTAAAGCTATCAATATTAATCCTAATAACTTTGAAGCTTATGTTAACTTAGGAAATCATTTTGATAGGGTAAAGGAATACGATAGGGCTGTTGAAAGTTATAATAAGGCAATAAGCATTAATCCAAATAACGAGGTAGTGCATTATAATTTAGGTGTGGTTTATTTAAAAAAAAAAGAATTTAATAAAGCAAAAGAGGAATTTTTAATAGCGTTGCAAATAAATCCAAAGTTTTATCTTGCTGAAGAAAAATTATTGCAGTTAGAAGATAAAGGGCTTATTTAAACTCAACCCTTTTTGTCCTTATACCTTTTTTCTGCATATGCTGTTTTTTACATATTTTGCATTCATACCTTAAATCTGTCTTCTTTGTGGTTTTTTTGCCTCCACGCTTGAACTTAGTTACTGCTGGTTTGCTATATCTACCAAGGTTGCCCATACCTCTAGCACGTCCTCTTCTTCTTGCTCTAACCTTGCTTCCATAGGTTAAACTACTAGGAGGGCCTCTTTTACCTTGCAATACCTTGTGCTCTGTGTGTTTTCTGCAATAAGGACAAAACCTGTTTACTATTTTTGGCAATTTCATACTTGCTTAGAATTAATAGGTTGTTTATAAAGGTTACTCTTTCAATTCTTCAGCATTTCCCTTATTTATTAAAACATCTGCTACTTTGATTGGTAAGTTAATAATTTCATCTGCAGAATAAGGGCCGTATTCTTCTAGTTCTGGGCCGACAAACTGTGAGGTTGGTATTAAAAATTTTACTTTTTTTTTTATCAGTTCTTCTGCTGATTTGAATTCTTCTTTTTCTTCTTCAACTTCTTCCTTGGTTTCTTCCTTTTCCTCTTCTTCTATTTTGATTGTATGTTCTTCATCTATTACAGGCAATTTTCCATCCAATATGTTTAATATAACGCCTTTTCTGAATACATCCAATGTATTAGTCAATGAGTTAAAAAAAAAAAATTCTTCTTTTAAAAGATTATTTGTATCAATCAAATCAGAATTTGTCCTGCTCTTGTTCAAAGCCATGCTTATTATCTTTTTCTCCCTTCTTTCATACAACTCTCTAAGAATCTTCTGTATATTTCTTAATTCCCTAGTTATTTTTTCTTTTTCTGTAATAGAGAACAAATCCTTTTGGGGTTTTGCCAATAAATCAAACTTGTCTTTAAGATAATTTATAACATCTATATAGAATGTATTATCTAGCTTTTGAAGCTCTTCCCTATTTTTCTCTCTTCTTAATAGTTCAAATAAGGTTTCGTATGTAATCTTGATATCTTTTTCTTCCAATTTAACCCCCCACTATAGTTATAAATAAACTCAGGGTATTTAAAGTTTTATATTCTGTAAATGTCAAAAACCACCCATCATATAGGGATGACACGTTTTAAGCCACTTTGATCTTATAGTGGTTTTTGAGCATCATGAAAATGCAGAGCATTTTCAGGATACCAAAAATC
>CAYXTQ010000065.1:0-5768 GCA_964467845.1 uncultured Methanosarcinales archaeon
AGCCAAAGTTCTCACGTGCCTTTTTATTCCTATAGACCGTTTTTGCTTTTAAAGACTAAAAATAAAATACGAGCGAAGCGAGTAACATTATTTTTTTGTCTTTTTCTTTTAAAATAGTTGCTATGTATTTTTTATTTCTTTTTTAGGCGGATAGTTGGGGATATGCAACTCTGTTATTCAGAAATATTTTACTCACATCCCTAACCTCCTTTTTAAATCTTTTTAAATCTTTTTAAATCTTTTTCGGCGTGTTTTTTTCTTTATTAATCAATTTGTTACAGAGCTAAATGTCCCTTTTTCACTGTTAAATGTCCCTTTTTCACTGTTAAATGTCCCTTTTTCACTGTTAAATGTCCCTTTTTCACTGTTAAATGTCCCTTGATTTATAAAAAGGGATTATATAACATAAAGCCCATAATCAAAGTAAGGGGATAAAAATGCAAAATAATAACGTGGTCATTCAATCTAATAAGCTAGTAGAAGCACACTATAAACAACAATACACCGTTCAAGAACAAAGAATGGTTCTATGGGTTATTAGCGAAATTAATAAAGAAGAATATTATGCTAAAAAGAAAAATCCAGAATACAAATATAAACAAAAGGAAATAACAGTATCAGCACAGAAATATGCGGAATTAATGGATATTACAGTTGATGATGTTTACAAGAGATCCAAAGAGATCGGCGATAACTTAATGCAAAAAGTTCTTACGATCAACACTGATGACGGAGGATGGAAAATGCTTCATTGGATAGAAGTTATGGAATACGTTAAAACCACAGCAAGCATAAGGGTTTCAATTTCTTCAGAGATAATTCCATATATCATCGAACTCAAAGAAAAATTTACACAATTTAGACTAGAAAATATTTTATACTTAAGATCGTCTTATGCAATTAAATTATACCAAATTCTTGCCCAATATAAACAAATTGGTGAAAGAGAGATAACTGTTAATACGTTAAGAAATATACTTGGAATTAATGAACAAAAATCATATAGTTTGTTCGCTAAAATTAAGTCAAAAATTTTAGAAATCTCAAAACGAGAAATAAACGAAAAAACTAATTTAATAATTAGTTACTCATTAGTAAAACAAAGCAGGAAAGTTGTAGCTATAAAATTTAAAATTACCCAAAAACCAAACCAAGAAACACAAGCTAAAAAAGAATTTGAAAAATATATTTTACAGTTACCAGATACAAATAGTCTAAAAACTTTGTTTCAAACTTATGGTTTTGATCAGGCTTCTGTAAAAATAGAATTTCAAAAATTTTTAACTGAAAAAGTTGTTAATTATGACCATGAATCGTCAAAACCAATAATCTTAAAAAAATGTAATTGTAATATGTAATATTACATGCTACAATAATTTATGATAAAAAGTTGGCGGCATAAAGGATTAAAACTCTTTTACGATACAGGCAGCACAGCTAAAATCCAATATAAACATGCCGAGAAATTACATGATATTTTGCAAGCTTTAGACTTCGCTACTGCTCCCAAACAAATGAATTTTCCTGGTTTAGATTTTCATCCTTTAAAAGGAAATTTAAAAAAATTCTATGCTGTAAAAGTAGATGCAAATTGGAGAATAACATTTATGTTCGAAAATAAAGACGCAATTTTAGTTGACTATACAGATTATCATTAACAGAGAGGCGTACATGATACATAAACCAAAACATCCAGGAATGATGGTCAAAAGCCTATGTTTAGACCAATTAAAGCTTTCCATTTCAGAAGCAGCAAAGCTACTAAAAATATCGCGGCCTACACTTTCCAAAATTGTCAACGGACATTTAAACATTAGCCCAGAAATGGCAATACGATTATCAGTGGTCTTTAACACTTCAGAAGAGTTATGGATTAATTTACAAGCCGGATATGACTTATGGAAAGCCCAAAAGGTGCGTCAGAAACTACATTTATACCCGTACAGTACATCGCAAACAGCAGCATTATGAAAACATTGTTAACTCATTTGCCACCAGAAAAACAGCAAGAACTATCTATTATTGTCGATATAGTTCGTGAAAAATATACTGTAGAAATGATTATTTTATTTGGTAGTTATGCTCGCGGCAATTGGGTTGAAGAATTACATGATGATGGTTTCCATTATAAATATCAAAGTGATTTTGATATTTTTATAATTACAGAGAAAGAATATTTATCAAACAAAATTGAATCTGATGATCAGCTTTGGAATTGTTTCAACCGACGAATAAAAACTCCAGTAACGGTTATCGCTCACGATATAGAGTTTTTAAATCGCCGTTTACGCAAGGGACAATACTTTTTTTCAGATATAAAAAAAGAGGGAATATGTTTATATAATTCTGGTCGTTTTGAACTTGCTGAAGAAAGAGAGTTAACACCTAAAGAATATAAACATTTTACGGAGGAAGATTTTAATTATTACTTTAAAAAATCAAGCAAGCTTAATAAACTTTTTTCTTTTGCGTTTAAAGAGCAAGATTATATCGAAGCTGCTTTTTTATTGCATCAGGCAACAGAAAATCTTTACAGTGCAATCTTACTTACTCTAACCAGATACAAACCAAATACCCACGATTTAAAAAAACTAAGTCGTTGTGTAGCTGGTATTGAACCAGAGTTTTTAAAAATTTTCCCTCAAGGAACAGAGGAAGAAAGAAAACTTTTTGAGTTATTACGTAAAGCATATGTTAGTGCAAGATACAATAAAAATTACAAGATAACACCTGAAGAACTTACTTGGTTATCAGAACGAATTAATGTTTTGCGAGATATGACGAAAGAAATTTGCACAAAAAAACTAGATAGTTTTGACAACCAAATCGATACCAAAAGCTAATTTTATAACCATATTATCGTAATTTTTAATTCCTTGATTTTAAATGTTTTTAGTGCAACGTTGCGAAGCAACGTATAAGCGCGCTCTTCAATCGTCAGATGAGCTTGTAAGGTTGTTCGCTTCACTCACAATTGTTTTATATACTTTTTGCTTTACAAGAATTGCACTCTTCAATCGTCAGATGAGCTTGTAAGGTTGTTCGCTTCACTCACAATTGTTTTATATACTTTTTACTTTACAAGAATTGCAGATGAAACTTTTTTTACAGATGCATTATCAATCTATCTTCAAAAGAGTGTTTGAACAAAATTAGATGTGTTCGTTTACTGTGTCAAAAAAAGTTGATATATTGAATTTAATAAAAAAATCGTGGATAAAATTTGATTATAAGACAATTACTATTTTTAATATGCATAATACTTAGTTTGGAAGTTAGTGCTAATAATATTAGCACTATTTTGAGTGAATTTAATAGAACACATAATGTAGAAAAAAATCAATTTACATTACCTTCATATCTTAATCAAAACAAAGAAGAAACAGATTATTTTGCTTTGTTACCTATTTATAAAAAAAATATGCTACAAGCTACAGTTTTCATAAAAACAAATAACAATTGGTTTGAAGTACCTATGAAAGTTAATACATTTATCAGTGGCTGGAAGCTTGATAAATATGATTTCTGGAAAAATGAGTCTGTTATAGCCATGTTGAAAAAGAAAAAGAAAAATATAATTGATATCAATCTTGTTTTTGCAGAAGCCGTTTTAAATAAAGCCAAAGAAGAAATAAATAATGCTTGGACAATAGGCAAAAGCTTTTCTCCTGATTACGAAAAGTTCAATCTCAATATCATGAAAAAAAATATTACATTAACGGCCGTGTCACAATTGTTAAAGATACAAAATAACCTTCAAAACAAACAATGCTTGGAAGAGAATAAAAACGTATTAGAAAAACTTAAGTCTGATATCATGAGATATTTTTGTTTATTCTGTCCAAATAATAATTTATTGCTCTATTATTATGGCGGTTATCAATTATTTGAAAATTGTAAAGCAGCGTATCAAAATGAGAATATTATCAAGAAAATTTTTTATCAACCTCCTTTAAAATATAACGGTGATGATTTTTTTATGGGTGATCAGATAGAGCAGAAATTTTCTCATACTGAACATGCTCTCATGAGTTATATAGTCCTTAATCATCCAATAACAGAGTATAATGGTAATTGTCCTGAGGAAATGTTTTTGTATGTTTATTCAAGGCTCCCCGCTTGTGATCACTGTCACCCATCATTATCATACTTTACACTTAAAAGTAATCAAGATATACTAAAAGAAAAGTTACTTAACCGTGAGTGTAAGAATACTAAATTTTACATTTTGTTCAAATCAACATCAACACCTGGTTATGTGAGGTATGAGAATGAAGACATTGAATAAATTCATTGGTATTGCTTTGTTGGTTTGGAGCACATTGTCTGTCGCAAATAATACAGATTTGTTGTATGGCATATATTATGGGACTGCAATTGACGACAAAATTAACTATGTTAAAATCTTTGAAGAAAATGATCATGGAATATTGGATAATAATGTTTTATCTGATGTGTGTTTTTTATTGTTTAAATCATGTTTGCAAGATACTAAAAAACTTTTAACGGCAGCTTATTTTTTAGAAAAAAGCTATGCTTATAATAATCACAATAGCGAAGTTGTAGATACTATCTATCAATTATCATTGGATCAAAGTAAAATTCGGGAAAGTTTTAATCAAAAATACGGATCATTGCAAAACATAGTTTACTGATTCTATTAACCAGCAATTCCAAATAAATAAGCATTAAAAAACAACAAAAAACATTTTTAAGCTCAACAATTCGTCTTACTAACTCAATGGCGTACTTAAATTTGAAACCGTAGGTTTTGACATGAATGTGCCCGCTACCCCAACATCCATTCAAGGAAAACGAGCATAAACTCATTAAATTGAATATAGGGCGAGATAATTTTGAGCACATAGGGTACCATAGACCAACCAATCATATCCTCTGTAATCTTATTAAAAACGCCTTAAGGCTTATTCATTTCCACCAGGTCTGGGGGGTCTTTTAGTTATGAGGTATTTAGTTCCTATGTATTTGTTGTTTTTTTGTACGCGTTTTTTGCGTACATAAGCGTCTGAGCGGTGTATCACGAAGTATTGCTTATTGTCAGACGCGTAACGCGAGCGTTTTTTGCGAGGCCATGATGCAAAATGTCTTGTAGCCCTCGATGCTGGTAAGCAGTAAATAGCCAAAGTTCTCACGTGCCTTTTTATTCCTATAGACCGTTTTTGCTTTTAAAGATTAAAAATAAAATACGAGCGTAGCGAGTAACATTCGCCGAGACAGGAGAGCGAACGAAGTGAGCGGTCGAGAAGCCTGCGGTAGCTGGCGATTTTCAGCAGAACGAAGTGAGTGCTGAAAATCTTTAGCCAGCGTAGAGTCACTTGAGAAACGGTTCGTAGTGTGCGAAGTACACGAAGAGCCGTTGACGAGGACGGCCGCAGCAAAGGAAATAACTGGCGCGTTCAACGAGTACATTTAGGGGTCACGATGGCCTAAATGTTTAACGAGTTAGCGCCACTCCTGAGCTTTTTTGTCTTTTTCTTTTTTTAAAGTTGTTCTGTATTTTTTATTTCTTTTTTGAGTGATAGTTGTGGGTATGTAACTCTGTTGTTTGGACGTATTTTATTCACAACCCTAACTTCTCTTTTAAAATCTTTAAAAGCTTTAAAAGCTTTAGAGTGTTTTTTTATTTTTAAAATCATGGTGTTACGAGCCAAACTATTACCTTTTCACACCCAAATATTACTTCTTCACACCTAAATATTACTTCTTCACACTTAAATATTACTTCTTCACACTTAAATATTACTTGA
>CAYXTQ010000066.1:0-831 GCA_964467845.1 uncultured Methanosarcinales archaeon
CGTATACAGGTTAATATTTAATGGAGATACTGCAAATCCAGATTTCGGGGTAGTTGTTGGAGGATTTGGGTATAGTGCAACAAGCGATAATGCTATTCCAATGAACAATTGGAGTCATTTGGCTGGTACTTATGATGGAGAAACTGTAAAACTTTATATTAACGGTGTACTTGTAGCTAACAATACTAATCCTAGTGGTCCAATGGATTACAGGCCATATTCTCCCTTATATATTGGAGCTACGCAAGATACAAATAATTATTACTATGGCAAAATTGATGAGGTTGCAATCTATAACAGGGCATTATCAGCAGAGGAAATAAAAAAACATTACCAAAATGGTTTAATCGGTATGAGTTATTTGAGTGATAATATTGGAGATAGTTGTGATAATTGTCCATATATTTATAACCCAAATCAATTAGATATAGATAATGATAGTGTTGGAGATAGTTGTGATAATTGCACTGATACTGATAACGATGGTTATGGAAATCTAGGATATGCTGCTAATATATGTCCTCTTGATAATTGTCCTAATAATTATAATCCTGGACAAGAAGATACTGACAATGATAATATAGGAAATGTTTGTGATATAGAAGAATACAACATTTCTTTATTCACTGGGTGGAATCTAATAAGTTTGCCTTTACAGCCACTAAACTCTTCAATTGGGAATATAACAAATGATTTATCAGGGCAGATTGTAGTTTGGTATTATAACACATCTAGTAATACATGGACAGTTTATGATACAAATTTACCTACATGGGTGAACACATTAAATACTATGGATTATGGAAATGCTTATTGGTTAAAATCTACTTT
>CAYXTQ010000066.1:841-5750 GCA_964467845.1 uncultured Methanosarcinales archaeon
TTTAATTGGTTATAATATATCAACAGTTAATCTTCCAGAAGCTATTAGTGATTTAACAACACCAATTAAGGTTTTCACATATTATACTACTGAAGATAAATGGAGCATCTATGATACTGGTGGTATTTTACCAAACACATTAGATAATATGACTTCTGGCAAAGGTTATTGGTTAAAAAGCAATGTAAATCAGAGCTGGAAGATTTAAAATCAATATTAAACAATCAATGAAAATTAAAATAAAATTTTCAAGATTAAAATAAAAAATTTTAATCATTAATAAAAATTCATTAAAAAAAAAAAAAAAATCACAAGGGGGTGAAATTGATTTTGGTCAGACAAGTTATAATAGTTAATTAATCACTGACCAAAATCAATTTTGGGGAACATATCTAAAGAAATAAAAGAAATGTATTAAGTATTCCCCCTATTTTTATTCTTTTAAATTAATATTGATAAAATTTTACTGAATTCAATAAAAAGATTATTAATAAAAATAAAAATAAAAAATTAAAAAACTAGTTCAAATACCAAGAATATAATGTAAAATGATATTAGTGTTAAACCGTGTTTCCAGTTAAGCTCTTCTTTTCCAGTTATTATTAAAACATAGAAAACCCCTGCTATCATAAATATTGATGTTATTAAGATTGTTGATGGTTTTATTAGAACTGGTTTTACTATGGATGCTATTCCCAGAACAAAAGCAGAATTAGCTACTAATGATCCTAAAACATTTCCAAAAGCTATGTTATGGTGTTTTTTGAGTATAGATCTAATCTGGACTGTTATTTCTGGTGCTGATGCTCCCACTCCTATTACTATCAGTCCTATAATATAGGGGCTTATATCTAGTATTTTTGATAGTTCAACAGAAGAGAAAACCAGCCAGCGGGCTGATAAAAGCAATGCTGCTAATGAGATACTAAATATAATGGCGTCTTTCCATATATTTTTTAGTTTAACATTCTTTTTCATTTTTCCCAGCATGCCTTCTCCTCTCCATAATCTTGCTATATATACTGAGAATGCAATAAGCAGTATTACTCCGTCTGTTCCTGACAAGATTCCGTCAACACTTAATAATAAGGGCAAGAATATTATAAAGAATGTTATTATTGGTGCGTTTCCTGCTAGGCTGTGCTTTGTTTTGATATTTTTGACTATTAACAAAATTAAACCAAGAAGGGGTATTTTAAACATATTAGAGCCAAGAACAGTTCCAAAAACAATAGGACCTTGTTTAGATAATGTTCCTGTAATTGATGCTACTAATTCAGGCAATGCTGTTCCTATTGAAACTACAAGAAAACCTATAAGGTAATCAGAAACCCCTAATTTTTTGGCGTAATTAGATATACTATAAACTATTAAGTCTGCTGATTTTGCAACAATAATCAATGAGGCTAAAGCTATAATAGAATGAAAAAGCAATGGATGCAAACTAATTAATTGTTGGATTATGCTTGCCATTTTACTTTACTCTGAATTAACTTTATTATTTCTATAACTATTAAAACAGTTGATGAAACTAATATTATATAAACCCAATCAGTAATTGATAAAGGTACTGTTTTAAAAAATTTACTCAAGCCTGTATGTATAACCAAAATTTGTAGTAATATTGAACTTAAGATTGCAACTACAAGGTATTTGTTGGAGAAAATGCCTATCTTAAACAACGAATGTTGTTCTGATCTGCAGTTTAAAACGTTAAACATCTGGAACATCATTAAGGTTGTAAATGCCATTGTTTGTGCATATCTTAAATTAGACTCTGGGTTATAGAGTTTAAATATTCCTAAGGTTCCTATCATCATTATTATGCCAACAATAAACATCCTTGCTATAATATGGTTTGATAGCACCTTTTCTTTTGGCTTTCTTGGCAACCTTGACATTATATTCGGATCAACTGGGTCAACGCCTAAAGCTAAAGCAGGCAATCCATCAGTTGCCAAATTAACCCACAATATTTGTATTGCTATAAGAGGTAATGGCCATCCTAGCATAATGCCAATAAAAATTGTAAGAATTTCACCAAGATTTGAGCTTAATAGATATTCAACAAACTTCTTTATATTATCATAGATGCCTCTGCCTTCTTCAACTGCGTTTACTATAGAAGCAAAATTATCATCTGTTAGCACCATAGCACTAGCTTCCTTGCTTACATCTGTTCCAGTTATGCTCATTGCTATGCCTATATCTGCTTTTTTCAAAGCAGGAGCATCATTAACACCATCGCCAGTCATTGCTATAATATGCCCTTTTTTTCTTAATGCATCAATTATTTTGCTCTTGTGTTCTGGATCAACTCTTGCATATATTGCAATAGTTTCTACTTTTTTTTCAAAGTCTTTTATTTCATCTAAATCTTGGCCTGTTATTGCTTCTCCTTCTATGCCTATTTCTTTTGCTATTGCCATAGCAGTATTTTTATGATCGCCAGTTATCATTACAACCTTAATGCCTGCTTTTTTGCATTTTTCAATAGCATCCTTTACCTGTGGTCTTGGTGGATCAATCATTGCCTGCAATCCTACAAATATAAGATTTTTTTCTTCTAAAACAGAGGTTTCTTTATATGCAAAGCCTAAAACTCTTAAAGCCTCATTTGCAAATTCATCATTTTGCTTTAGAATTTGTTTTTTCAAAGGCCTTGTTAATCTTGAAATTTTTTCATTGATTATTATTCTATCACACAATTCGAGAATAATGTCAGGAGCTCCTTTGCAGTACATTATTTTTTTATTTTCCATTTTATGCAAAGTAGACATCCTTTTTCTTTCACTGTCAAATCCTAACTCGTTTATTCTTGGATTTTTTTTTTCTAAGTCAGATTTTAATAAGGAGGCTTTTGCTGCTGAAACAATTAATGCAGCCTCAGTTGGGTCACCAATAATTCCATCTTCTGTTAAAGAAGCATCATTGCATAAAGTACCTATTTTTAGCAAAAGATTTAATGGTTTAGGGTCAATAATTTTATTGTTAATTAAGAAAACTCCTTTTGTTTCATAGCCTGAGCCTGTAACTTCTATTATTTTGTTATTAACATAAATCTTTCTTACAGTCATTTGGTCACAAGTCAATGTTCCAGTTTTATCAGTGCAAATTACTGTAGTTGAGCCAAGTGTTTCAACAGAAGGCAACTTTCTGACTAATGCATGCCTTTTTACCATTCGTTGCACTCCTAATGCTAAGCTTATTGTAACTACTGCAGGCAATCCTTCAGGAATTGCTGCTACTGCAAGGCTAACTGCTGCAATAAACATTTCTATAGTTTCTTTTCCTGTTAGAATTCCAGCAAAGAAAACAATTATTACAATAAAAATTGTAGCTATTCCAAGCAATTTTCCTAATTGTTTAAGCTTTATTTGCAAAGGAGTTGGTTTAGTTTCTTCCTCCTCTATTAAGGTTGCAATTTTACCAATTTGAGAATTCATTCCTGTTTGGACAACTATGGCTTTTGCTCTTCCTTTTGTGACTATAGTTCCTGAGAATACCATATTTTTCTGGTCTGCAATTGGAGTTTTTTCTGGCAATATTTTTAGGTCTTTTGTTATTGGGGTGGATTCACCTGTTAAAGAAGATTCTTGCGTTTCTAGGTTAACAATTTCTATTAATCTAGAGTCAGCAGGTATTTTATCTCCTGTTTCAAGTAATATAATATCTCCAGGGACTAAAGTAGCAGCATCAATTTCCTGTCTTTTATTTTCTCTAATAACTGTTGCCTTTAATGAGGCCAATTTCTTTAATGCTTCAATTGCTTTTTCTGCTTTATACTCCTGTATAAAACCAAATACGGCATTTAGTATCAGAATAATACCAATAATTATTGCATCAAGGTTTTCCCCTATTATTAAAGAAATAACTAAAGCTACAAATAAGATTCCTATAATAAAATTTTTGAATTGTGAAAAAAATATTTTTAATGGAGAAACTTTTTTTTTTTCTTTTATTTCGTTTAAACCATATTCCTGTAAACGAGATTTCGCATCTTCTTCTGACAAACCCCTATAACTTGTTTTTAATTCTTTAAAGATATCCTCTATTTTTTTTTTATGGTAAATTTTAATCAACCTCTTTTATTTTATCTATAATATTTTTTTGCTTTACATCTTCAAACTTTATATACCATTTGTTATTATCAGAGTCAAAGATGAATACTACGTTATATTTCTTTTTTTTGTCTATTGCAAACAATAAAGGCATAGGAATAGTTGTTTCATAACTAGAGCCTCTTTTATACAGTTTTCTTCTGAACTCTGTTGGCATTTTTTAATACTTATATTTATACTTATTGTTATACTTATTTTATATATAAGCCTTTCGGTTTTATTTTTTTTTTTACAAACATTTTTATATTTATAATAAAAATTATTCTATTATGAAAATAGCAATTATTGTCAGTAAAAAAGATCCTGCTGGGATGAATATAAAGGAGATATTATTGGAGAATTATCAATTTGAAAAAACCAATAATCAATTTAACAATAATCCAATATATCAATTAAAAAAAAATAATCAAATAAGATTATATACTGCAGAAAAAGAGAGCATTTATTGTGAAGACATTGATAAGGGAATAGATGCAGATTTATTTATATTTGCCACAAAACATCAAAGTGCTTCTAAAGTAAATAGTTTATGTGTTCATACTCCTGGAAACTGGGGAAAAGCAGATTTTGGAGGAAAAGACAGAAAACTTTGCACTGCTCCTGCAGTATATTTGAGGAATGCTTTATTCATTCTAAAAAAATTGGCCTTAGGCTTAGATTATGAGGTAATAGAAGAAGCAACGCATCACGGTCCTTATTTACAAAAGAGTTGTTTTTTTATTGAGATTGGAAGCAATTTAGAATCTTGGAAAAATAAAAAAGCAGCAGAAATAATAGCAAAGACAATT
>CAYXTQ010000067.1:0-5721 GCA_964467845.1 uncultured Methanosarcinales archaeon
TTTGGGAGCATTAAAATAAAAAGGTATAAATATGTTGTGATTATTCCAAGGTTGAAATGAGTGAATATAAGAAATGTGATTATTGTAATGGAGACGCACATTTAATAAGGATAGACGGAGAAACAGCTAAACAAGAAGTTCTTTGTAGAAAATGCTCTAGTTCGCTAAATGCAGACAAGATAGATGAAAAAGGAGTTTACATTCCTTTGAAACTTATAAAATTATTAAAAGAGCAGGATAGTCTAGTTATAGTTGAATCTGATATAGAAAATCTAATTAAAAAAAATACTAGAATCACAAGGTAAAAAAGTAAATCTAGAAACAATTCATTAAAAAAAAAAATTATTTTGCCAATTCAATAACCTTTTTCATATAATCCTTTCCATTTATTATTCCTAAACTTCCTTTTTTGCAATAACTTTCTCCAAACTTTTTAGTATAATCGGGCTTAAGATTTTTTTTATAAATCAAAACAGGAACTGGGTCAGCAGAATGATCTTTATTTTCACAGGGTGTTGAATGATCTGCTGTTATTGCAATTAAAATATCTTCTTTCATTAAAATTTTTAATGCATTATCTATTTTTTCTATAAATTCTTTTTTTCCTTCAGGATCATTATCATGGCCAAAGATATCTGTTCCTTTTATATGGACAAAAACAAAATCATAGTTTCTTAATGATTTCTTTGCTGCTAAAAACTTTGCCTTAATGTTTGTATCAGGAGTTCCGGTAGCACCTTTTACATTCAAAACTTTCATTCCTGATACAGCACCTAACCCTTTGTATAATCCACCACCTGCTATACAGCAAGCTTTTCTGTTATACATTTCCTTGAAAGATGGAATTTTTTTATAATGGCCAGCACCTCTTACTAACCAATAATTTCCAGGCAATTTTCCAAGATTAATTCTTTTTTTATTTAGGATATTGTCTTTATATTTTTTATATGATAATTCCAAAAATTTATTCAGAACTTTAGATGTAAATTTTGCTTCCTTGCTATTATCTAATGATCTTATTTTTAAAACTTTTTTTCCTTCTTGCCTAGGATCAGAGCCAGATATTTTATCACTTAAGCCATTACCTCTCATAACAACTACAGCCCTATGGGATGTTCCTGCTTTTAGTATAAATTTTACATTTTCTATTTTAATGCCATTAACTAATTTTAAAAAAGGTTCTGTTGTTTCAATTCTTCCTGCTCTTCTGTCCTTGACAATCAAATTTTTTTCAACAGTTCCTAAATTTGCTCTTAAAGCAACATCTCCATGTTTTAGATTTAAACCTATACCTAATGCTTCTAGTGGTCCTCTGCCATGATAATATTTTTTTAAGTCATAACCGAATAAGGTTAAATGACCTTCATCAGAATGAGGCGCTCTGCCTTTTTCTAAAACATGCATTATACCAGTAATACCATTTTTAGCTAATTTATTCATATTTGGTGTATATGCTGATTCTAATGGAGTAAGATTATTTAATTTAGCAATAGGTTTATCTCCTACTCCGTCAATGATAATAAAAACAATCTTTTTCATTTTTTTTTTTTTTAATTATTATTTTTTTTTTTTATTATTGAAATATTTTTATTATTCATTTTGTTAATTCTTGTAATTTTTTTATTGCTTCTTTAGGATTTTCATGCTTCATAATAAAAGAACCGCTAACAAAGATATTTGCTCCTGCTTCTTTAACTAACTCTATAGTTCCTGGAGCTATGCCTCCATCAACTTCTATGTCTAAGTTTGGCTTTAAAACTCTTAATTCCTTTATTTTTGGGATAGTGCCTGGGATAAATTTGCTACCATAAAACCCTGGATCAACTGTCATAATTAATACCATATCTAATCTATCCAAGTATAGTGCTATATCACTAATTGGTGTTTCTGGGTTTATAGCAAAACCAATTTTTTTTTTATTTTTTTTTACAAAATCGATTATATCGTTAGGATTTTTTACAGTTTCAAAATGAGGCAATAGTATATCAACTTTTTTAATATTCTTTTTTATCCATTCTTCAGAATTTTCTATCATTAAATGTGCTTCATATTTAACTTTTTTTTTTAATTTTAAATCAAACATTAAACTTGTAGTTGGAACAAATTTGCCATCCATTAAATCTAATTGTACTCTTTCAACAAGACCTTTGACTTTATCAAGCAGTGCATCTAGTTCTTTTTGAGAATTTGCAATTATTGCTGGAACTATCATTTTATAATCTATTCATCTTTTCTACTCTTCTTTTATGTCTGTCAATATTGCTGAAAGGTGTATTAAGCCAGACATCAACTATCTTCAATGCTTTCTTTGTTTCTGTTGTTCTTCCTCCTAAACACAATATATTAGAATCATTATGTTCTCTAGAGAGTTTGGCTGTATTTTCATCATAGCATAATACTGCTCTAATTCCTTTTACCTTATTTGCAGTAATGCACATTCCAATTCCAGTTCCACAAATTAGAATTCCTTTGTTCCCTTTACCCTTAGAAACTTCTTTTGCAATTTTTAAAGCATAATCTGGGTAATCATCCTCTTTATTTATTTGCTGAGGTCCCAAATCCCAATATTTAATTTTCTTTTTATCCAAATATTTCTTTATTTCTTCCTTTAAATCAAATCCACCATGATCTGAACCAATGTATAACATTTTTATTACACCTTCTTTTGTTTTTTTTTTTTTATTGATTTTAATTTTTGAATTTTTTTTTTAGTGAATTCAGTAAATTTTAAATAATAAAATAGGGGGAATACCTAATACATTATCTTAATACATTTTCTAACGTTCCCCACCCCCTTGTGTTATTCTTAATGATTTTTTTTTTTTTTTTGATTATATTTTATTATTAAATTTAGCCTTATTACCTAATTCTTCCTCTATCCTTAATAATTGATTATATTTACAGTTTCTATCAGTTCTTGCAGGAGCTCCAAATTTACATTGGCCAGCATTTAAGCCAACTGCTAAATCTGCTATAAATGCATCTTCTGTTTCTCCAGAGCGATGGCTGACAATAACATTCCATTTATTTTTAAAAGAAAGTAATGCAGCATTAATTGCTTCTGTTACTGTTCCAATCTGATTTACTTTTAATAGTAGACTATTGCAGATTTTATCTTTTATTGCTTTTTCAATCCTTTTAACATTAGTTACAAGTAAATCATCTCCAACTAATTGTATTTTTTTTCCTATTTTTTTAGTTAACTCTTTCCAGCCTTGCCAATCGTCTTCTGCCATTCCATCTTCTATTGAAATAATATCATAAGTTTTAACTAATTCTTTATAGAAATCAATTAATTCTCCTGAAGTATATGTTTTTTCTTCAATTGTGTATGTCCTATTATAATAAAATTCAGACGCAGCGCAATCTAAGGCTAAGAATATTTTTTTATTATAACCAGAATTTTCAATTGCAGTTTGAATTAAATCTAATCTTTCATTTATATCTTTAATTGGAGGTGCAAAGCCTCCTTCATCACCCAAAAGAGTTGCGCTTACACCATATTTATCCTTCAAATTTTTTTTTAGAGTATGATAAGTTTCAACTCCTGCCCTTAATGCTTCATTGAAGCTTTTAAATTTAGCAGGCACTATCATATGTTCTTGTATATCATTTTCAATACCGGTATGTTTTCCGCTATTGATAATATTCATTTGAGGTATTGGTAATAAAGAAGGGTTTCTTCCAGATAAATTTCCAATATATTTGTATAAAGGAGTGGATAAAGACAATGAGGCTGCTTTACAAACTGCTAAACTTACTCCTAAAATTGCATTAGCACCTAAATTTGATTTGTTTTCAGTTCCATCTAATTCTAACATTAAGGAATCTATTTTTTTTTGTTTTCTACAATCCAAACCAATAACTTTTTTTGCAATAATCTTATTGACATTATTTACTGCTTTTAAAACGCTTTTGCCGTTATATTCTTTTTTATTATCCCTTAACTCTACTGACTCATATTTTCCAGTAGAAGCACCGCTTGGAACTATTGCTCTAACTAATCCTTTGTTTATTAGCAAATCAACCTCTATAGTTGGGTTTCCTCTAGAATCTAGAACTTGTCTTGCTTTTATTTTCTTGATTTTTGACATTATCCACCCCTTTACGAGTAAAAATGACTAAGTGTTATATTTAAATATTGCGATTTTATATTTAGCTAATCAAAAGATTTAAATATAAAACTATTTTTATTTTCAGGTATGGCAAAAAAAGAAGGTGATACAGTAAGTAATTTAAAAAAAAAAATTCTTGAAAGTCTTTCTAATGTGATTCATTCAAAACTAGAGGATTTTGCTGCTAATATAAAAAAAAAAATAGAGCATATGAAAAAGGTTATAATAGAAAGAATTTTTTCTTCAATTTTAATGATAATGGCGTTTATCTTTCTGGTGTTAGCATTTACTTATTATCTTATTGAGTATCAGGGCTTTACAAAAACAATAGCATTTTTAATAACTGCAGGTGCTTTATTATTTGTCTCTTTTATAATTAGATATCAGTCAAAAAAATAAAAAAAAAAAAAAGGTACTGGGAAATCAAAGATTTCCTGTACCCAATGAAAATCAAAATATTTTCAAGGGTTCAAAAAATCTATATGATTTTTTAGAACCTCTTCGTAAAACTCAGAGGTGATAATATGGTAAAGAAATTTAGTAAAAAAGCATTGCAAGCAAAGGCAAAAAAAAACTTAGCTATCGCAAAAAAGAAATTTGTGGAAGCTGAGAAAAAAGTAAAAACATATGTTCATAAACATCCAGAAAGGGCTGCTGCTATTGCAGCTGGTATAGGCGCTGCAATTGGACTGGCAGTAGGAGCAGCATTAAGAAAAAAGAAGAAATAAAAAAAAAAAAAATTTATTTTA
The DNA here is from genome assembly GCA_964467845.1 of uncultured Methanosarcinales archaeon. Classification (GTDB taxonomy): domain Archaea; phylum Nanobdellota; class Nanobdellia; order Woesearchaeales; family CAYXTQ01; genus CAYXTQ01. The sequence continues at coordinate 4,865 of CAYXTQ010000067.1, forward strand.
TTTTTTTTTTTTATCTTACCCGATATAATCCACTTCTTTTATTTTACTTTTTAGTTTTTTAATAGCGGTTTGCTTAGTTATTTCACCAAGCTGTTCTGTCCTTCTTAAAAGTTCTTTATCTATGCTTTTTATCTCTTCGTCAAGTTTGTCTAATTTAATCTTTAATCTTAATTTTTTGTTTAAAATCTTTAATATTTCCCTAGCACCTTTAACTCCCAAATACATAGGATGACCATATGTTTCTGCTAAAAAACTAATTGCAGGTATTTTTCTTTTTTCTGCCAATCCTAACAATAAACCAGTTACGCCTATTATCGGGCCAACTATGCCGTATAATTTATCATTGAACTTTATTCCGTTTTTATACCTCTTAATTATAGATTTAGTGTTTGCAGTACAGTAAACTTTTGGTTTTTTTGGTATATCAGTCAGACCAATGCCTCCTAATGTAATTATCTCTTTGCACCTAAATCCCTGCGCTATATCCAAAATTTTATCAGAAAATTCATAAGAACCGACTTCGTCTATAGGCTGTACATCTCCAGCCAAAAACAATAAATCCTGTTTTCCTTTTTTATAATAAATCTCTATTTTTGGTAACTCAACCAGGTTGTTTTCATTAATAAAAACAGAGTGAGGGAATGTATAAGAGGTAATATCATAAAGTTTCACTGCTTTTAATTCATCTACTATAAAATCAACTACAATTTTGCCAACATTACCTATTCCAGGCAAGCCTTCTATTAAAATTGGGTTTTTTAATTTTGGTTTTTTTTCCATTAAATTTATTTTCCAAGATTCCATTTTTTTTTTTTTTTTTTTTATTTTTTTTTTTTTTTTTTTTTTTTTTTTTTTTT
>CAYXTQ010000068.1:0-5701 GCA_964467845.1 uncultured Methanosarcinales archaeon
CTTTTAGCAACCTCAATTATCTTTGCTTTCTCTAAATTCCTTATATGATAATATATCTTCTGCTCATGAACATTTAACCTTTTAGCAATCTCCTTAGGATAAGAAGGATTTTCAGAAATTATTTTTAAAATATCCTGAGCTAATGAACTGCTTAAATGCCTAATATTCTTATATTCCAGTTCTTTAGCAGGCAATGAAAAAGTTCCTTCCTTACCTTTCTTAACAACATACATTTTAACCCATAAAAATTATTTTTTAATACTATTATAAATATTTTAGTAACGCTTATATATAAGCTTTACTATTTTGCTTTAAAATGACAAAACTATTTGGTACAGATGGTATAAGAGGCCTTGTTGGCCATTATCCTATGCTGCCTGAAATAATGGTCAAATTAGGCAAATCTAGTGCCATAATCTTTAGAAATAACAAGGAAAGGCATAAACTACTTATTGGAAAAGATAGTAGGATTAGTGGCTATATATTAGAAACAGCATTAACCTCCGGAATATGCTCTATGGGAGTAGATGTTTTACTAGTTGGGCCATTACCAACACCCGCTATTGCCCACTTAACCCAAAACCTTAATGCAGATGCAGGCATTGTAATTTCAGCATCTCATAATCCTGCTCAAGACAACGGAATTAAATTCTTCTCTAATAAAGGAATAAAACTTCCTGATGAAATTGAAAATAAAATTGAAACTTTAATTTTCTCCAAAGACTTAGATAAAGAACACATTCCTTATAATAAGCTTGGAAAAGCATACAAAATAACTGATGCAAAATCTAGGTACATAGAATTTGCAAAAAGCACTATTAAAACAAACCTAAAAGGCATTAAAATAGTTTTAGACTGTGCTAATGGTGCTTCATATGCAGTTGCTCCTGTAATATTCTCTGAACTGGGGGCAGAGGTTATTGTCATAAACAACAACCCTAATGGATTAAACATCAACCTAAATTGCGGTGCTTTACATCCTGAAGTAATAAGCAAGGCAGTAAAAGAAAATAAAGCAGATATTGGTATAGCATTTGATGGAGATGCAGACAGAGTAGCAGTTGTAGATGAAAACGGCAACGAGATTAACGGAGATCATATTATGGCAATCTGCGCTTTAGACATGTTAAAAAACAACAAGTTAAACAAAAAAACATTGGTTGCAACTGTTTACTCTAATCTGGCCTTAGACAAAACTATAGAAAAAGCAGGTGGAAAAGTTATAAGAGTAAAAAATGGAGACCGCTATGTCATAGAAGAAATGCTAAAAAATAATTATAACTTTGGTGGAGAACGCTCTGGCCATATCATATTTGGAGATTACACAACAACAGGAGATGGAATTATAGCATCTTTAAGAGTTTTGGATATTATAAAAAGAACAAAAAAGCCCCTATCTGAACTAAAAAAATGCTTAAAGGAATTTCCCCAAGTTCTGATTAATGTAAAGGTTAAGGAAAAAATTTCCTTTGAAAAAATGCCTAAAGTAATGAAAACAATAAATGAAGCAGAAAATAAAATAAAAAATAATGGCAGATTACTAGTCAGATACTCTGGAACAGAAAATATTGCAAGAGTTATGGTTGAAGGAAAAGATAAAAAATTAATTTTAAAATTAGCAAATAATATCGCAACTGAAATAAAAAAAAAGAGTTAAACTAAAATGCAATTCATAATCTTAGCAGCAGGAAAATCTACAAGAACTTATCCATTAACAATTACAAAACCAAAACCGCTGTTAAAGATAGCTAATAAAACAATTTTAGAGCATAACCTAGAGCAGATTAAAGACATTGCAACCTCTATTGTCATTGTAATTGGCTATAAAAAAGAGATGATTATTGATTTTATTAAAGAAAAGTTCCCGAAATTAAATATAAAGTTTGTAGAACAAAAACAGCAGTTGGGAACAGGGCATGCTTTAATGCAGGTTGAAAATAAAATTAAAGATAAATTTATTTTAATTGGTGGTGATGACTTATTTTTTAAGGAAGACATTAAAAAATTATTAAAGCAAAAATATGCTTTATTGGTTAGAGAACTAAAAAATACAGGAAATTTTGGTGTAATACAAACAAAAGGTAAATTTCTAAAAAAAATAATAGAAAAGCCAGAAAAAAAAAATTCTAATTTAGTTAACTCAGGCTGTTATCTTTTAGACAAATCTATTTTTTTTTCTTTAAAAAATATAAAAAAATCAAAGAGAAATGAATATGAGTTAATAGAAGCAATAAATGAATTAGCAAAAAAAAAAAATATTGTTTACATTAAGACATCTTCTTGGCTACCGATAACATATCCCTGGGATTTAATCGCTGCAAATGAATTTTTACTTAAAAACATAAAAACAGAAATAAAAGGAAAGATAGAACATTATGTAACTGTTAAAGGAAATCTTAAACTTGGAAAAAATTCTATACTAAAATCGGGGGTTTATATTGAAGGCAATGTTATAATCGGAGAAAACTGTGTTATAGGACCAAACTGTTATCTAAGAGGCTCAACCTCTATTGGAAATAACTGTAAAATAGGTCAATCAGTTGAAATAAAAAATTCTGTAATCATGGACAACACTAAAATTCCGCATTTAAGCTATATTGGAGATTCTGTTATTGGGGAAAATGTAAACCTTGGAGCAGGAACTATCACAGCTAACTTAAGGCATGACCATGGAACTATAAAATCAGTAATAAAAGGCACCTTAATTGAAACAGGAATGAAAAAACTAGGAGCTATTATTGCTGATAATGTCCATACTGGAATAAAAACAACAATCTACCCTGGCAGAAAGATTTACCCAAACAAAAATACATTGCCAGGAGAAATAATAAAAGAGGATGTGATATAAAATGTGTGGTATAATAGGTTATAAAGGAAATAGAAATGCAAATGAAATTATTATTAATGGCTTAAAAAAACTGGAATATCGTGGCTATGATTCATTTGGTATAGCCTCAAAAAATAAATTTTTAGAGGTTTTCAAAAAAGTAGGAAAAATCGAAGATTTTTCACTTAAAGATTTAAAATTAAAAGAAAGCCATATAGCATTAGGCCATACAAGATGGGCAACAACAGGTGAAGTAACAGAAGAAAACGCCCACCCTCATCTTTCAATGGATGGTAAAATTGCAGTAGTCCATAACGGCATTGTTGAAAACTACCAAGAATTAAAAAAGTTCTTAATAAAGCAGGGCATAAAATTTAAATCACAAACAGATACAGAAATTATTCCACAATACATTTATTTCTTTATGAAAAAAGGTCTAAATTTTGAGGAAGCAACAATAAAAACATTGAATAATCTAAAGGGATTTTTTGCTGTTGTTGTTATCCATAAGGATTATGACACAGTAATCGGTGCAAGACGAGGCTCACCTCTAGTTCTTGGTATAGGTAAAGATGAATTCTTCTTGGCCTCAGATATTCCTGCTTTTCTAGAATACACAAAAGATGTTATTTACCTAGATGACGATGAGATTGTATTTATTAACAACACCTATAAAATTCTTAATCTAAAAACAAAAAAACAAAAAAACAAAAAAAAAAACAGAATAAAATGGTCCTTAGAACAAGCCCAAAAAGAAAATTATCCCCATTACATGCTAAAGGAAATTGTTGAGCAAAAGTTTACAGTAAAAAAAGCAATCAAACAAGATCCTAAACTAATAAACAAAGTTATTCAAATGATTAAAGAAGCGTATGGAGTCTTCCTTATTGGATGTGGAACATCTTATCATGCATGTGTTTCCTCTTCATACACATTTGCTCATATTGCAAAAAAACACGTGAACGTAGTCTTTGCTTCAGAATTCATGAATTATGAAAATTTTTTAACAGATAAAACATTAGTCATAGCAGTTTCCCAGTCAGGAGAAACAGCAGACCTATTAGATGCAGTTAAAGTAGCAAAAAAAAACAAGTGCAAAGTGGTCTCAATATGCAATGTTATGGGTTCTACATTAACAAGGTTAGCAGATGAAAATATTATGATGAATTCTGGTCCTGAAATATCTGTTTTAAGCACAAAAACATATACAGCACAATTAGCAATCCTTCTATTATTGGCTTATGGTGTTGCCAATAGGATAAAGAAAGCAAAAGCACTGATACATAAAGCAAGTGAATCTATTAAAAATATTATTGATGATAACTTATTAAGATTAAAGAAATTAGCTCATAAATTAAAAGACAATAAAAACCTGTTCCTTATAGGCCGTGATTTAGCTTATCCAAGCGCTTTGGAAGGAGCTTTAAAGATAAAAGAAATTTCCTACATCCATGCAGAGGGTTTTGCTGGAGGTGAGTTAAAGCACGGAACTATAGCTTTAATTGAAAAAAATGTTCCTGTTGTTATTTTTGTCACAAAATGGACTAAACAATTAATATTAAACAATGCAATGGAAGTAAAATCAAGAGGTGCATTTGTTATAGGGATTAATGAACAAGAAAATGAACTTTACGACTATTTCATTAAAATACCTGAATTAGGTAATGCTAACCCGATTGTTATGATAATTCCAATACAAATATTAGCTTATTATTTAGCACTGGAACTCAAACTTGATCCTGATAAACCAAGAAATTTAGCAAAATCTGTGACAGTAAAATGAAACAAGTATCATCTATAGAATTAAGCTATTTAATAAAAGAATTACAATTTTTAACAGACAGCAAAATAGACCAAATATATCAACCAGCTAAAAACATTTTTTTTTTTCAATTTTACGTATCAAACAAAGGAAAAGTAATTTTAAAGATTATCTTGCCAAATATGATATTTCTAACAGAATATAAAGATGAAGCAAAAAAGCCTGAAGATTACTGTATCTTCTTAAGAAAGCATATTGGAAATGCACGTTTAAAAAAAATCACTCAATTAGAATCTGAAAGAATTATAGAGTTTGAATTTGAAACAAAGGAAAAAAAATATTTCCTAATAGCGGAATTATTTAGTAAAGGAAATATTATATTGTGTGATGAAAATCATATTATCCTAAACCCATTGGAAATCCAGAAATGGAAAGACAGGACAATAAAGAAAGGAGAAAAATACGTTTACCCAAAAAAAAATTTTAATTTTTTTTCTGTTAATGAAAAAAATTTTAATGATTTATTGAAAAATACAACAAAAGATAAAATAGTAACATGTTTAGCTATTGATATAGGCCTTGGAGGCACCTATTCTGAAGAAATATGTTTATTGTCAGAAATTGATAAAAATAAATCTCCTAAAGACATAAACGAAAAAGAAATAAGCAACATTTTATCTTCCATAAAAAATATTATCAATAAAAAACCTAATCCTCAAATAATTTATGAAGATGATAAAATCCTTGATGTTTTTCCTTTTGACTTAAAGATTTACGCTGAAAAAAAAAAAAAAGAATTTGAAACATACAATAAAGCAATTGACCATTATATGTTAGAAGAATCAAAAATAGATACAAAAAAAATAGGTTATGAAAAAAAAATTACAAAAATAAAAAATATAATGGAAAAACAGGAGTTAAGAATAAATGATATTCAAACTAAAATAAAAGAAAATCAGGAAGTGGCTGAATCAATATACAACAACTATAAATTAATTAATGAAATTATTACAGAAATCAGAAAAGCCCGCAACAAACACTCTTGGCAAGAGATTAAGAAAAGGTTAAAAGGACATAAAATTATAAAAGATGTAAATGAAAAAGAAAGTAAG
>CAYXTQ010000069.1:0-5676 GCA_964467845.1 uncultured Methanosarcinales archaeon
TTAGACTTTATAAAGCGGTTCTTTGCTAAAGAAGAAATCAAAAAGGAAAATATACCTTTAAGTAAATTAGATGACTGGTATGAGGAAAAAAAAAAAAAAATAATGGATGATCTAGACAAGGAAGTAAAAGCATTTAATGACAGGATAATTAATGAGATTGGAAAGACAGGAGAAAATATATCTTTTTTGGAGAGAGCTAACCTAAAAAACCCGAATATTCTATTGAGGGAAAAACAATTTATGGAAGGAAACAGAGATGCATATATAAAAAAAACAAAATTATTTTTAAAACAAATAGAGCTGCCTAAAGATATAAATTCTGTGAATAATTTTTTATTCAAATTTAACAATGATATTGAAAATTTTAGTAAAGCCACTGCAAAGCCTTATCATATTCTGCAAGAATTTTTTGCTAATGAATCCAGTAAAATTGCATATAATATAGGAAATATAGACAGAACTGTGAGAGAATTAAAAAAAAGAGTTGAGGAAGCACATTTAGACTCTGTTGAACAAATAAAAAAAAAAATAAAAGAACTTAATGATGACATGGAGAAAAAAAAAGAAAAAGAAAATAATTTGAGAAATATGGAAAAAAAAAAAAAAAAAAAATAAAATAAATTAAAAATTGAAAATTAAAAAAAAAAAAAAAATGTGGAAAAAAGCAAAAAATATAAAAATTTAATAAAATCAAAAGAAGAAAAGCAAAAAATAGTTAATGAACTGGATGATCACAAAGAAATAATAATACATTCTTTTTCTATACTGGAAAGGGCATTAAGAAAATACTCTAAAATAGCGGTAGATGACGAAAAACTGGTTCTGGCTTATCTGGAAAAACCTATTATAACCTTAAGAAAGGATAATGAGTTGAGGATATTAAAAATATTGGATACTGTGGAAAGCAGTATTTTGAACAACACTATTGAGTTAAAGGATGCAAAGGGAAAAAAGACAATAGAAGAAATAAAAAAAATGAACAGAAATTACTTTGAAAGTTTTTTATCAAAATATAATGATTTAAAGGATAAAATTACGGAATTGGATAAAAAGATGTTAAGCTCTGCAATAGAAGAAAAAAAAGAAAAAAATGAGAAAGAACTGGAAAAAAAAAAAAAAGAAAAAGAAGAGTTAGAAAAAACTATAGAAGATATAAAAAAAGAGATAGAAAAGATAAATATAGAGGAAAAAAAAAAAAAAATTGAGGATGAGATTGAGAAAGCGATGAATATCAAATTAATTATTTCTTAATTCTTTGATAACTTTCTTCTAATGCTTTTAATGCAGGAAGTTGTTTTCCTTCTATAAACTCCAAAGAAGCACCGCCGCCTGTTGATACAAAAGTCATTTTATCGTGTAAGTTAAATTTTTCAACAGCAGAAGCAGAATCACCACCACCTATTACAGTAATGGCATCTAGTTTTGAAATAAACTCTGCTATTGCTTTTGTTCCCTTAGAAAATTTATCAAATTCAAAAACACCAATAGGGCCTGCCCAGAAAATAGTTTTAGATTTTCTTAGTTTTTTTTTATACAGCTCTATAGTTTTTGGGCCTATATCCATTATTAACCAATTAGCTGGAATCTTATCTACTGTAACAATCTTAGAGTTAGCATCCTTAGCAAATTTTTCTGCAACCACAACATCCAAAGGCAAGATTATTTTTTCCTTGTATTTTTTTAACATGTCTTTAGCAAAACCTATTGATTCTGGGCTGAATTTTGAGGACTTAATATCAACATCAGACGCTTTTAGGAATGTATTTGATAAAACACCGCCTATAATAAGGTAATCTACTTTATTTATTATGCTTTTAATAACATCAATCTTATCCTCTTTTGCTCCACCTATTATAACAATAAACGGTTTTTTAGGAGTTAATATTGGTTTTAGGTTTTTTACTTCTTTTTCAACCAAAAAACCAATAGCAGAAGGTAAGAATTTAGTGACAGCATATACTGAGGCATGAGCTCTATGACATGTTCCAAAGGCATCATTTACATAAAAATCTGCATAAGAAGCCAATTTTTGCGCAAAGGTTTCATCATTTTTCTTCTCTTCTTTATGGAATCTTAAATTTTCTAAGAGGATTATTTGCTTGTCAGGCAATTTTTTGCTTATACAGTCATCTATAAAAGCAACCTCTTTGCCTAATATCTTAGACAATATTTTTGCAATAGGCTTTAATGTTAATTTCTTTTTAACCTCTTCTAAAGATTTGCCTTTTTCAATCAATTTTTCTGGGTCATCAAGATGACTCATTAGAATAACCTTACAGTTATTATCCAAAAGATATTTTATTGTTGGTAATGTTTCTTTTATCCTTTTGTCGCTTGTAATATTGCCTTTATCATCCAATGGAACATTAAAATCAACTCTAACCAAAACTTTTTTATTTTCTAAACCCAAATCCTTTATAGTTAAAAAATTCATTTTATTTCATCATATGTTTTATTACATCAATCATTCTGCAGCTATATCCATATTCATTATCATACCAGGCAACAACTTTTACCAATTTACCTATTACATCTGTTAATTTTGAATCAAATATTGCTGAATTTGGATTTCCAATAATATCTGTTGAAACCAAAGGCTCATCTGAATATTCCAATATATTTTTTAAGTATGTATCAGATGCTTTTTTAAATGCTTCATTTATCTGCTCTATCGAACTTTCTTTTTTTATATTTGCAGTAAAGATAGTCAAGGAGCTATCAGCAGTAGGAACTCTTATGGCATCTCCATCCAGTTTTCCTTTTAATAAAGGTATAATATCTCCAATAGAGGTTGCTGCTCCTGTTGTTGTTGGAACTATGTTTAAAGATGCTGCTCTTGCCCTTCTTAGGTCCTTGTGAGGGCCGTCTACTAAGTTTTGATCTGCTGTATATGAATGAACTGTAATCATAAAACCGTTTTCTATGCCGAATTTGTCATTAAGTACCTTAACCATCGGAGCCAAACAATTAGTTGTACATGAAGCATTTGAAACAATAATATCTTTTTTTTTTTCATAAATATTTTCATTTACGCCCATAACAATTGTCTTTACAGGCTTACCCCCTTTTGCCGGAGCAGATATTAATACTTTTTTTGCTCCTGCCTTGATGTGCTTATATGCACCATCATAATTTGTAAAAATACCTGTGCTTTCAACAACAACATCTATGTTAAGATCTTTCCAAGGCAATTTTTCTGGCTCTTTTTCTGCAAATACCTTTATTTTTTTGCCATTAACTATCAAGGAATCATTTTCTGCTTTAACTTCATACGGAAATTTTCCATGCACAGAATCATACTTCAGCAAATGTGCTAATGTCTTAGTGTCAGTTAAGTCATTTATAGCAACAAAATTAATATTTTTGTCCTTAATTCCAGCCCTGAAAACCAACCTGCCTATTCTACCGAATCCATTTATTGCAACATTTATCATATTAAACACCCTTTGTTATTTTAATGCTTTTTATTAATCGTAATATATAAACTTTTTCATAAAATTTATATATGATGCAGTAATGGAAATTATATAGATGATACTAAAAGAATTAAAAAAAAGGGATCTTACTAAATTTATAGATTTCTTGATGAAAGATTATAAAGTAATTGCTCCAGTAAAAAAAAAAAAATTTCATGCTTTTGAAATAATAACTGATTCTAAACAGGTTGATTTAACGCACCATAATACAGTATACCCTTTTAATAAATTCTTTTTTCCCAAATATGAGGAGATCTTTAGTTTTAAAAAAAATAAGATAAAAGTAGATTATAGTAGGAAAAAAAGGGTTTTGTTTGGTTTAAGAGCATGTGATAGTAATGCTTTACTTGTTCTGGATAAGATATTTTTAGGTAGTATAAAAGAGCCTTATTATAAAATGAGAAGGGAAAATACTTTAATAATTGTGTTAGAGTGTGTTAGTACAGAGATAAATTGTTTTTGTGAGAGTATGGGAACAAATAAAGCAAAAGAGTATGATTTGTTTTTTGCAGATGAAAAAGATTGCTATTTGGTTAAAGCAGGTTCTGAGGAAGGGGAAAAATTGTTGCGAAATTCATTATTCAAAAAAACTAATAGGAAAATTACCAATAAAAAATTAAAGTTTAATAAGAAATTGAAAAAAAAAAATATAAAAAAAATGGATAAAAATTTTAATAGTAAAATATGGGAAGAATATTCAAAAAAATGCTTGAGCTGCTGTGCTTGTACTATAACTTGTCCTACATGTAGTTGTTTTAGCATTGATGATAATTTTGATGCTATTAAAGAAGAGGGCAAAAGAGTTAGAACCTGGACAAGCTGTCAGAATCCAGATTATAGCAAGGTAGCTGGTGGTTATGTTTTTAGAAGAGAAAGAGGTACAAGGGCAAAACACAGGATTTATTGCAAATTAAGATATTTTAAAGAAAATTTTAAAATTTATGGTTGTGTTGGCTGTGGCAGATGCTTGAATAATTGCCCAACAAAAATGGATTTTACTGAGGTTATTAATAGATTAAAATGAACCCATATATACCAAAACAATATAAGGTAATGAATGTAAAGAAAGAAACTTCTGATACTAAGACTTTTAGAATTAATTGTAAGTTAAAACATTTACCTGGACAGTTTGTAATGGTTTCTTTGCTTGGCATTGGAGAATGTCCAATAAGTATTGGTTCTTATTCAAATAAATATATTGATTTATGTATAAGAAATGTTGGTAATGTTACAAATGCTATTCATAAATTAAAGAAAAATAGTAAGATTTTTGTTAGAGGACCTTATGGAAATGGTTATCCTATGGATAAATTTTATGAAAAAAATATTATCTTAATAGGTGGAGGAACAGGTGTTGCTCCTTTAAGAGGGGTTATAGAATATATTCTCAATAAAAGGGATAAATTTAAGGATTTAGATATTTTCATAGGTTTTAGAAGTCCTGATGATATTTTATTTGAGAGGGATTTAAAAAATTGGAGAAAAAAATCCAATTTTTATATTACTGTAGACAAAGCAGATAGAAAATGGAAAGGTAATGTTGGAGTTATAACAACTTTATTAGAAAAAAAAAAAAATAAAAAAAAAAAATCTATAGTAATAATTTGTGGGCCTCCAATAATGATTAAATTTACAGTACAAACATTACAGAAGTTTGGGTTTAAAGATGAGCAAATTTATATGTCATTAGAGAGATTAATGAAATGTGGATTAGGAAAATGTGGTCATTGTTTGATAAAAGGCAGGTATGTTTGTAAAGACGGGCCTGTATTTAATTATAAAGAAGCTAAGTTATTAGAGGATTAAAAAAAAAAAAAAAAAAAAAAGAAGCCAAAGGTTGGAATATTTTCATTAACTGCTTGCGAAGGTTGTATGTGGCAGATTCTTAATTTAGAAGATAATTTACTGCAAATTATGCAAAAGGTTGATATTACTGAATTCCAGCTTTTGAAAAAGCACATTGATTCTGATATTATGAAAAAGTTTGATATTGCTTTTGTTGAGGGATGTGTTGCAACAAAGAATAACGAGAAAAAATTAAAAGAGATAAGAGAAAATGCTAAATTTTTAGTTGCTTTAGGAACTTGTGCAACTTATGGGGGAGTGCCTTCTATAAGGAATTTTCTGGATATTGAGGATGTGGAAGAAGAGGTTTATAAAAATCCAATAAAGGATATAATTCCTGAGGCAAAAAGCCTTG
>CAYXTQ010000070.1:0-5176 GCA_964467845.1 uncultured Methanosarcinales archaeon
AGACAATAATGGTAATGAAATAAAGACAGTAACAAAAGTTCTAAAGATTGAGTAAATTTTTTTTTTTATTTATTTTTTATATTAAAAATTTTAAAAAAAAAAAATGATTGGTGTAATTTCATAGTTTAGTCAAACTTTGTTTGCCTACTTGCGTTTGTGCACTTAGTGTTTTTTTTTTTTTTATTTCTTATAAATCTTCAGCAGTATATCTGCTTTTGTTATTATCCCCTCGTATTTTCCGCCAGAAGCAACTAATATAAGTGGATAGAATTTTAGCAAATTTGAAATAATGTCAATAGTTGCATTTTTAGATATTATTGGAGGAGCTTCTTCCATAATATCGCTAACTTTACTACCTTTTTTACTTAATATTGCATCCAAAAGTATAGACTCTGAAACTAATCCAACACATTTATTATCTTCTACTACAGGCAGCTGGCTTATTTCATATTTTTTCAATTTTTGAATAACATCCTTTATAGCCTCATTGGGGCTTACAAAAATAATCTTTTTGTTCATTATTTGTTCAGCTTTTAATTCCTGCTTTTTGGTTATAGATGATAATGCATCCATTATTTTTTTAGCATTAGAATAAGAGGGGTCTAACCTGTCAGATTCTATTTTAGCAATTAAGCTCTGGCTAACATTTGCTCTTTTAGCTAATTCATTCTGCGTTAAACCAATTTTTCTTCTTATATTTTTTATCTCATTTAGTTCATAAGGCATAATACCTATAGGTTATAGCTTGTATTTATATTTTACTAATGATATATGTTGAAATATTCCAATAGGAATATTTTTTTCAGAAAGCTTTTTAAATAAACACTCTGGAAATGTTACCGAGGTGGTATTTTATGAAAAAAAATGGAAGGTATTTTATTACAAGCGAAAGCGTTACTGAAGGGCATCCTGACAAAATTTGTGACCAGGTTAGTGATGCTATATTAGATGAGCTATACAGGCAAGACCCAAATTCTAGAGTAGCAGTTGAATGCCTAACAACCACTGGTTTAGTTATTGCTGCAGGAGAGGTTACAACAAAAGGTTATGCAGATGTTCAAAAGATAGTAAGGCAGACTTTAAAGGAAATTGGTTATACTGATCCCGAGTTTGGCATTGATTGTAATGATGCTGGTGTTTTGGTAAGTATTCATGAACAAAGCCCTAATATTGCCCAAGGTGTTGATGAAAAATCAGGCAAGGAGCAAGGCGCAGGTGATCAGGGAATGATGTATGGCTTTGCCTGCAATGAAACTAAGGAATTAATGCCTTTGCCAATAATTCTTGCGCATAAATTAACAATGAAGATGGCAGAGGTTAGAAAAAAAGGTTTAATAAAGCATCTTGGCCCAGATGGAAAAAGCCAGGTAACAGTTGAGTATCATGATGGAATTCCTAAAAGGATTGACGCAGTAGTTATTGCCCAACAACATAAAAAAGAGATTTCAGAAGAAGAACTAAAAAAAGAGGTTATGGAAAAGGTAATTAAGCCTGTTGTAGGAAAATGGGCAGATGCAAATACAAAATATCATATAAATGCAACTGGTGCATTTGTTATAGGTGGTCCTGAAGGTGACACTGGAGTAACAGGAAGAAAGATTATTGTAGATACTTATGGAGGTGTTGGAAGGCATGGTGGTGGTTGTTTTTCAGGAAAAGATCCTAGCAAAGTGGATAGAAGTGCTACATATATGTGTAGGTATGTAGCAAAAAATATAGTTGCAGCAGGTTTAGCAGATATGTGCGAAGTTTCTTTGAGCTATGCAATTGGTGTTGCACAGCCAACTTCTGTTTCAGTTTATTGTTTTGGAACAAATAAAATACCTGAGGAAAAAATAAGCGAATTAATAGTAAAACATTTTCCACTGACACCAAAAGGTATTATTGACCATTTAAAACTAAGAAGGCCTATTTACAAGAAAACAGCTTCATACGGTCATTTCGGCAGAAACGACCCAGATTTTACATGGGAGCTTACTGACAAGGCAGCAATATTAAAGAAAGAATCTGGATTGTAATAGTTTTTTTTTTTTTTTTTTAATCATTGTTGTTCTTTAGTAAATCAAAATAACAAAATATATAAATAGATAGGGATGCTTAAATAAGTATAGATGAGATTTATTAATAAAAATACAATAAAATTAGATAAGGTAATTAATGAACTGGATAAATTTATACTAAAATTTATAAAAATATTAGAAAGACATAGTGAATATGTTATTGTTTCTGGTTATGTTGCAATAGTGCTTGGTAGAAACAGAGCAACAGACGATATTGATATTATTGTTCCTAAAATGGATAAAGATAAGCTTAAGTCATTATATAAGGATCTCGTTAATAATGGTTACTGGTGCTTGAATTCTTCTAAACTAGATGATTTATATGGGTTATTAATTTCTAAACACAGTATAAGGTTTGCAGTTAAACCTGATACTTCACCAAATGTTGAGCTGAAGTTTTCAAAAGACTTTTATGATGATTTAGCATTAAAAAATCCATTAATAATCAGAATTAATAATAAAGAGTTAAAGGCTTCTTTTTTGGAATTGCAGATTGCATATAAAGAAGAAGTTTTAAAAAGCAATAAGGATTTAGAAGATGCAAGGTATATAAGATTGATTGCCAAAGGAAAGTTGGATGAAAATTTGATAAGACTTATGAAAAAAAAGATTAAAAAAAACAAAAGATGAAAAAAAAGATTAATCCTCATGAAATAAGAATGTTAAATAATAAAGACAGGATGTGGTTTGTTGAATACTGGGCAAACTACGTAAGAACACATCCAGACAAAGTTTGGTCAAAACAGCAGAATGTCTTGATTAACTCATTATTTAAAAATGCTCAGAATTCCAAATTAACAAAAGAACAGTATCTCAGGATTAAGGGTGAAAAATAAAATAGTGGGATTCAGCGCATTATTTTTTTTATTTTTTATTTAATGATTTTTTTTCATTATTGAATTCACTAAAAAATTAAAATAGGGGGAATACCTCACATTATATTTTATTTCTTTAGTTACGTTCCCCACCCCCTTCTTCAAATTTATTTTACAGAATACTTTTCAATCCTATCAAAGAATGTTTTTCCTTTGTAACAATCGTAGCCCTTTGTTGGATGAAAGTTTTCTGTTTCTTCAACTGAATCAGCATCCTTCCAGTTAAGATATAAATTTTTATTGCCAAATACTTCCTCATCATATCCATAATAATTCTTATGTTTAAACCAAGAATGTATTCTTCTGAACTTTTTTTCTAATAATCTCTCTTTTTCCTCATTTTTTTCATAAATTTCGTAATAGATTGGATTTAACTTATTTGCTTTCTGTCTTAAAACATAGATTTCACTTTTACCAGAAGATTTTTGAGGAACAATATAGGTATTTGATTTAGAATTTTCATAAACTATATAAGTAGTTGAAGCTAAAACAATATTGCTAAAAATAATAAAAACAAAAACAACCATAACTAAATTAAATACTTTTTTCAACTTAGCACCCCTAATTGGAGCAAAATGCAAATGAATTTATAAAATTAACCCAAAACATTTATTAATAACCTCTTTCTAAATTATTCTAAAGGGGGTGTTATATGCATATTGAAGGCAACCTTGTTGATGTTCTTAAAGAAGAAATTTATCCTGCTAAAATAATATTTAATGAAAAAGTTATAAAAATAGAAAAAACAAAAAAAAAATATGATAATTATATTCTTCCAGGATTAATTGATGCCCACATTCATATAGAAAGCTCTATGCTAGTGCCAAGCAGGTTTGCAGAAGCTACTGTACCAAACGGAACTGTTGCTGTAGTTGCAGACCCTCATGAGATTGCAAATGTTCTTGGAATTAAAGGCATAAACTATATGATTGAAGATGCAAAAAAAAGCCCTTTAAAGTTTTACTTTACAGCACCCAGCTGTGTTCCTGCAACCTCTTTTGAAACTTCAGGAGCAATTATAGATTCTAAAGCAATTGAATCTTTATTAAAAAAAAAAAAAATTGTTGCATTAGCAGAGATGATGAATTTTCCAGGAGTTATCTTTAATGATAAAGAAGTGTTAAAAAAAATACAAATAGCAAAAAAATACAACAAGCCAATTGATGGCCACGCTCCTGGATTGACAGGAGACAACCTAAAAAAATACTTTAAAGCTGGAATCACAACAGACCATGAATGTACCTCCTATAATGAAGCTCTAGAAAAAGCAAAGTTAGGAATGAAAATAATGATAAGGGAAGGTAGTTCTGCAAAAAACATGAAAGAGCTTATTAAATTAGCAGAAAATTATGATTGCATGCTGGTTTCTGATGACAAGCATAGCGATGACTTGGTTAAAGGCCATATAAATGAGTTGTTAAGAAAGGCAGTTCAATTAGGAATTGAACCAATTAAAGCAATAAAAATGGTTTCCTTAATACCAAGCAAACATTATAATCTTGATACAGGAATTATAAAAGAAGGCGCATTATCAGATTTTGTTATTGTTAATAATTTAAAAGATTTTGATGTTAAAGAAGTTTTCATTAATGGCAAACTAGTTGCAAAAAATAAAAAAATATTATTCAAAGTTAAGACAAATAAATTATTTAATACTATGAATGCTAAGAAAAAAACAATTAAAGATTTTATTTTGTTTCTAAATAATAATATAAAAAAAATAAAAGCAAGAGTTATTGGTGTTTTACCAAATCAGATTGTAACAAAAGAATTAACTGAAACTTTAGAAGTGGAAAATAAACAAATCCTGCCTAATATAAAAAAAGACATTTTAAAAATAGCAGTTATTGAACGTTACGGCCATAACAGAATGTCAGTAGCTTTTGTTAAAGGATTTGGATTAAAAAAAGGAGCTATTGCCTCTAGTGTTGCCCATGACAGCCATAATATTATTGTAGTTGGAACTAATAACAGGGATATGGTCGAAGCTGTTAATAAACTAATAGACATGAAAGGCGGCCTTATAGCAGTAGATGTAAATAAAACTGTTAAATTAGAGTTGCCAATAGCAGGTTTAATGAGTATAGAAAATATTAATATTATAAATAAAAAATTAAAAAAAATTCAAGATTTTGTCAAAAGTTTAGGATGTAAATTAAAATCTCCTTTTGGAACGTTATCTTTTATGGCTTTATTGGTAATACCAGAATTAAAGCTCAGTGATAAAGGCTTGTTTGATGG
>CAYXTQ010000071.1:0-5018 GCA_964467845.1 uncultured Methanosarcinales archaeon
TTATTGAAAAAGGAAAATCTGTCGGAATGCCTTTTTCCTTGAATTCCTTATAATAACCTTTTGGTGTATAAATCTGAATATTTAGGATTTTAGCCTGAAGTTTCCACTCGTCTAATAATTTTTCATCTTTTTTGTTTGAGTATTTCATTGTCCAATATATGCCCATTGTGTCAAAAATAACCACAGACAGGTTTTCAGCTAATTCTCCAGGCAATTCAGAAATACCTTCTGCTATTACACCCATTGTATAACTCTTTCCAGAACCTCTTTTGCCACAAACAAAGACAATGTGACTTCTTGAAACATCCATATAAATATTATTTGACAGAGAAGTAGTTTGCCCCATCTTTACATAATGCCTTCCTATTAATATAGTTCCTTCTTTTCCAAATTCTTGCCTATCAACATCACTCCTTCCTATGATAATGTCATAAACCATATTCTTTAAGGCAATAACTACTAATATAAAACTTTATCTAAACTTTTTAGTAGGAATAACCGCAAGATTTATTAATAAGAAGTTTATTCCTTGAATAAAAAAAATGCTTGAAAACCTTCGGTTTTCGGCACCTACTCACAAATGTTCGTAGGAAAAAAAAAGGGGTGATATAAGGTAGGTGATGATATTGTCAGAAAAAGAAGTAGAAGTTCATTATGGTTGGGATGAAACAGAAGGTATAGAAGAAGAACCTAAAAAAAAAGAAATTAAGGTTGAAGAGAAAAAGGAATTAGAAAAACCTAAGGAAGAAGAAGGAAAAAAAAAAAAAACAAAAAAAAAAGAAGTTAAAAAAGAAAATAAAAAGGAGGAAAAAAAAAAAAACAAAAAAAAAATAAAAATAAAAACTTTTCTTATTCTTGCATTAATTACACTTTTAATAGCAGTAGTGCTGGTTTTTGTTAATATAGACAAAATATTGCCTAAGACGCAAGATAAAACTATAAATATTGCAGCAATTGTAAATGGCGAGATAATTAGTTTAGAAGACCTTGACAAGCAATATGATAAACTTAGCTCACAAGAGAAAAGTATTGTGCCAAAGGAATTTTTGTTAGAGGTTATAATAGACAACAAATTATTATTACAAAAAGCAGATGAAAAAAATATTATTGTTACTGATAATGAGATAGACTCTGAAATTAATAGATTAAAAACTCAGTTTCCTTCTGAGGAATCATTTAATCAATTTCTTGAAAGCCAGGGAATGACATCGCAAAAACTTAAGGAGATAACTATAGAGCAATTAAAAATAAAAAAAATTTTAGATCAGGAGGCTTTTAAGCAAATTACTGTAACAGATTCTGAAATAAAAAAATATTATGAGGAAAATACTGACCAATTCAAAGCAAAAGAAGGAGAAATAAGGGCTGCACACATACTGGTAAATACTACAGAGCAAGCTGAAGATATATTAAAAAAAATTAAGAGTGGTTCTGATTTTAAGACCTTGGCTAAGGAATACTCAACAGGACCTTCTGCTGTAAATGAAGGAGAACTTGGCTTTTTTGGTAAAGGGGTTATGATAAAGGAGTTTGAGGATGCTGCATTTGCTTTAAAGGAAGGAGAAGTCTCTGGTATAGTAAAAACGCAGTATGGTTACCATATAATAAAAAGAGAAAGTGATGTTATACCATTAGAAGAGGTTAAATCGCAAATCAATCAATCTTTGCTGTTTTCAAAACAAAGAGCAGTATTTACTACCTATATGGACCAGTTAAGAGCACAATCAAATGTTAAGATTTATTATGGCAATTTTAGTGGGGAAATAGAACTTCCAGAAGAAGTAGAAACACCAAAAGAGTTAATCAAAGAAACTTTTACACAAACAAATGATGAGATTTGTGAGGAAGATGGAAAACCAATTATAAGGCTATATTCTACTACAACTTGTCCTCATTGCAATTGGATCAAGGAAGGTTTTGATTCAGTTGTTAAGGAATATATGGATAAAGGACTAATTAAGGCTTATCATTGGCAACTTGACTCTGGTGATGATATATTAACTACGGAAGTTGAAACTAAGATTCCAAAAACAGAATTAGGGGTCTTTAAAAAATGCAATCCCAGTTATACAGTTCCTACTTTTGTTTTTGGCTGTAAATATTATAGAATAGGAAATGCTTATGAAGCAAGTAATGACTTGGAATCAGAGAAAAAAAACTTTAAAAAAATAATAAATGAGTTAGTTTCATAAGTCATCAATAGTAAATATTCCTATTTTTGTTTCTTCAGGCTTAACTTTAGAGTCCATTGCTACTAAATACTTTACATTTATTTTTTCTGCTGTTTCTGTTAAATTTCTGTCAATTACTCCATCAAAAACTATTGCATATATGCCTGAGCTTAAACTTTTTATTGTGGTTATTAATTCTGTTATTGGCACTTTTCCTAACATGTTTAACTTTTCATCAAGGATATATGCGCCCCTAGTGCCTATTAACTCTTCGAGCATACCCCTAAATGTGTTTTTTTCTTCTGCAGATAATGGTATTTTTTTTATGAATCTTGGTTGTTGCATTGGCTTTAATGTTGGCCTATACTCTGGTTTTCTTTCACTAATCCTTTCTTGTTCCCTTCCAATTTCTAATTTTACTTGTTCTGTTGCAACCCTGTTCCTCAAAGCTTTATGGATCTCTTTTTTTGTTATTTCCTCAACTTCCTTGCCTGCAGGAGCTCTTGTTATATAATCAATATCTGCAACATTAATTAACTCCTTAATTATCAAGTCACCACCGCGATCACCATCAACAAATGCTGTTATAACTTTTTTCTTACTTAACTCAATAATTGTTTGAGGTACAGAAGTGCCGTTTAGTGCTATTGAATTCTTAATACCGTGTTTTAATAGATTTAAAACATCAGCTCTGCCTTCTACAACCACTATTTCATCACTTTCATCAATTGAAGGGCCTGCTGGTAACCTATCCTTACCATAATCAACTATCTCCATAACTCTTACAGAATATGCAACCTCATCAGTTAACTCTTGTGAGTCTGGAATTACCTTGTCCATCATTTTCTTTAAAAGTTCTTTTGCTCTTTCAATTACAAAGCTTCTTTTACTTACCCTAACATCTTCTATGTCTTCTACTCTGATCTTTGCATTACAAGGACCAATTCTTTGGATTATTTCTAAGGCAGCACCAACTATAGAAGTCTCTGCTTTGTCTAAAGAACTGGGTATTGTAATTTTACCATTTGTTTTTCCACCCCTAGTATCAACATTTACCTCTATTCTGCCAATTCTGCCACTTCTTTGTAATTCTCTTAACTCAAGATCTGCTCCAAGTAAGCCTTCTGTTTGTCCAAAAATAGCTCCAATTACATCAGGCTTATCCACAACGCCTTCTATTTCTATATTTGCATGGACTATATATTTAGATGAAACAGGACTAATTTTTCCCATTTTATTTACCTCCGAGTTTTTGCGAGGATCACGAAAATCTTTGATTTTTGAGAACTTGGAAATTCTATCTCCAAGTGGTTCCGAAAATTCTTTTCGATACCTCTGATTTTATAGAAGGAGCATTAAAACCTATCCAAATTAATCATAAATCCCGTGAATGATATGATGATTATGATTTTAATACCCCTTGATAATTTTTTAATAGAACAAGCTTTTAAACTTAATTTAGTAAACCTTTATTTTTACCTAATTCTCTTTCTTTTAATCAAAAAACGAAAATAAATGATTGTTAAGTAAAAACCATGTTCTATTTTATCTTTATTTCTCTCTAAATTATAAGCATGATTGTGGCCCGAGACACTAACTCCCAATTTCATAGCTTGCATTTAGCGACAGCTTAATTGAGTACTCTCGTGCCGGGCAATTATTTTAGAATATCTTTTAAGTATTTAAAATTATCGAAAATAAAAGAATTTTCGAAATTTTAAACTAGAAATGCTATGCATTTCTCTTGTTTAAAATTATTGTTTTGTAATTAATTAGCTAATTTTTTTCCATATGGAAAATAAAACATTTTCCAAATATTTTTAAACTAACACAATTTTGTGTTTATTATGGCTAAGGTTACAAAAGAAAAATTCAAAACAGAACATTCTGTATTTGACGAGTTTACTAATCTTACTCTATTTAAATTAATCTCTCAAGGCCATTTTGAGGGCTTACAGAGCCCAATTTCAGTAGGAAAAGAGGGCAATATATTCTCTGCTTTGACAAAAGGGGAAAAAAAGGTTATTGTTAAGATTTATAGATTGGAAACATGTGATTTTAAGAGGATGTATAACTATATCAGGGATGATCCAAGATTCGCGAATTTAAACAACAAAAGAAGAGATGTAATATTTACTTGGTGCCAAAGAGAGTATAGGAATTTGCTTAGAGCAAGAGAAGCAAATATAAGTGCACCATTGCCAATAGCGTTTTTAAATAATGTATTGGTAATTGAATTTATTGGAAATGGAGATGTAGCACCAAAATTGAAGGATTTAATTCCAAATAATAGAAAAAAATTCTTTGAAATGATAACAGATGATATAAGAAAATTATATAAAGCAGGGTTTGTTCACGCGGATTTATCACAGTTTAATATCTTAAATCACAAGGAAGTGCCTGTAATTATAGATTGGTCTCATTGCACTCCTTTAAGAAATCCAAATTCAAAAGAATTACTTGAAAGGGATATAAGAAATATTTGCAATTTTTTTAAAAAAATAGGATTAAAGGTTAGTGAAGAAAAAGTTTTAGGAAAAATTATCAAAAACCAATAAAAAAAAATTCAATAAATAAATTATCAATAATAATAAAAACAATAAGGTGTACAAACACATTAAGGCAAACATAGTTTGACTAAACTATGAAATTGAAGAAATATTTTTTTTTTTTTAAATTTTAAATTATTTTAATAAAATAAAATAAATAAAAAAACAAACTGAAACAAGTGCACAATTAATTGTGAATGTGGTAGTGCAATTAATGGTTAATTAAAGTATTGATAAAAAAAAAATGAAGGAAAATAAGAATGATAAAGAAGGGCAATTAGAATATACCCATGAACTT
>CAYXTQ010000072.1:0-4923 GCA_964467845.1 uncultured Methanosarcinales archaeon
TCAAGCTTAGGTCTATAAGCTCCTATCCCATACTCGCTTGAATAGAATCTTCTGAATCCTGTGGGTCCGCTTGTTCCATATAATATCATACCATAATTAGGAATTCCACTAGCCCATTTCTGAACTAATGAAGTAATATCCCATGTGTACCATGTAGGATAGATTGTAAAGATTTTGCTACCTTCCACAATTGAGTCATAATCTCCACCAGGAGTTGTCCAATCTGTTGTAGAATCTCTTTTATTCCATGTTACTCCAGATTCTATCCAAGGATTAGTAACCCTAAATACTGATATTGTCTGACTAGAGGTAGTAAAACCATCATAATTATAAAGTGTTAGGTTAGCATGAATAACAGTGGAACCAATAGGAATCCCTGATAAATCAAAATATAAGAGCCCTCTTTGATTGTTTAATGTAGAACCCATTATTCTAATCTCAGTTGAACTACCATAGTTAGCAGTAGGAGTTATACCACTTATCCAACTATCCTTACCATCATACGGCTGAATGATTAAAGTTGGATCAAGTGTAACATTTACATCACCACACTCTCCGCCAACACAATTAACACCAGAGCTAAAGCTAAAAAATCTGTTTTTATCAACTAGTGTATCTTCTAAAGGATTAATCAAATATGGTTCCAGACTACCCCATGGAATTGACCATTCAACAGCTAGTCCCCCTTCTATATCTTCACTGTCTATGCATGTTACATGCAACTGCCAATCTCCAGAATCTTCTATTAAAACATCTGCATTATCATACTCCCAATAACCAGATAAGAGATTATAGGTTCCACCACTGTAAAAAAATGTAGTATCATCAGGAATATTAGTTAAGTTAAAGAAAGCAGAGATTATTGTTCCTTCTTCAACTGTGCAGTTTGCTCTAACCTGTTCTATTGTATCACTATAAACCAAAGTTGGACAATCAATCCAGGAACTTCCATCATAACACTCAACATCCTGTACCACTGGAGGAATATCTTCAACTATTGTTATAGTGATTTTTTCAGTTTCTTTTTTTTCAATAAAATCAGGTTCATAGATTGTATAAAGCTCCCAGCTTGAATCAAGAGCTCCAGTAGCATTTATTGTCCATGTTATATTGCATGTGCTTTGGTTGGCCATATTAGTACAATTCATAGGATTTGGATTAATTGTATAAAATGGACTTCCGTAACCCATTGGAACCTTTCCTTTACCGCTTGTATGATCATAAATATAAAAATTAGCATCATCATTGTCATAGTAACTACCACTACCACATTCTCCTTCAGGAATATTATGTCCAACAATACATCTAACCTGATGTTCTCCTTCTACACTGTCTGGAATAAATGTAATAGAATAATCAAAACAAGAGTAAATTTGAGAAACATAATATTTTTTTTGCCAAGTTCCTGTAGGACTGTTTCTATAATAAATGTATAGCCTATCACCAGTATAACCCTGGCCACAAACCAAACTATTTACAAGAACAGAACATGTAACTTCAATCTCTTCTCCAAAATTTGTTTCTGATTTGTCTAAATAAATTTCATCTATGTTTTCATCCCCTCCTGCACCATAACTACAACTGTCAAATGTGTTGTCTCCTCCTGTTTCTGGTGGTCCTGTGCCACAATCAAATCCCCAAATATCAGAACAATTTGTTGGTTCTGAAGGTGGTAAAGTTAAAGTTGCACTAACATCACTGCAATAACCGTTTACACAAGTTACACCTGTGCTAAAATCAAATAATTGATCTTTTTTTACATATGTTGGTGTTGTTGGACTTATTGAATAAGGCTCTAATGATTCATTAGTTAATTTTATAAAAGCAGGAGCGCAAGCTACTCTTGCAGAAGTAGCAGCAATTCTCATATAACCACCTTCACCCCAACCAGTATTCCAGCTATTCCTTAATATCCAATAATCCCCATATGTTGCATCATAACCCCACCCAACTAAAGATACACCATGATTTGTTGTAGTGTAATATCCATTTGGACAATCTGTTTGAGAGTCTGTATATATCCCTCCGCTATAGCCATGGAATGATGTGCTAACATTAACAGCAACATCTAAAACACCATAAATCATCATTGCTTTTTTCATTGCTTCAATATCTAAAGAATCTATTCTTGCCCATTCATTAAACTCAACCCTGGGAGCACTCCAAGCAGGAGCATAACAAGCTTGTTCATAGTCTGTGTATGGATAAGCAGATTCATCGCAAATTCCCATTCCACTATCTACTAAAGCATCTAATTCCTCATACTCATAGTTTGCTCCATTGCAACCATCAAAACCAGGATAATAATCTGAAAGACAAAATGCTAAGAATGCTTCAGAAAAATTAGCAGCATTTTTATCATAATTTCCTTTTACCCAATTGTAATTGCCTTCTGCAGCAGCTGTTGCACTAAAAGCATAACAACTTCCACAAGCCCCTTGATCCCTTATATCTCCAATATAACTATGACCATCCTTGTTTCTCCAGTCAAAAGCTGAAGGAAGTGTTTTACTATAACTTTGTATATTAGTAGATTCAATCCCTGGTTTTATACTTTTTTTTCCCTTTTCCTCTTTTATTAAATCAATTCCATCCTGTTCCATTAGTTCTTTCATTGATATTTCCTTTTTATCTTTAGTAACACAAACTGCAAATTCTTCTGTATAACTTCCTTTATCTAATTTCTTAGTTTCTATTTCATAACCTTTTTTCTTACAATAAGAAAATTCTTTACCAACTTTGCCTTTATAGAAATCCCATCCATTAAATTCAATATTGTTAATTTTACACTTTTCGTTTTTATACTCATAACCTAGTTCTTCACAATAAACTGCTGCCGGGTTTGCAATGCTGTAAGCAATGCTGCTTAACATTATCAGAATAACTAGAGAAATAAAGAACTTATAATAAATCAATTTCACCTTAATCCCCCAACTATCTACTTGTAAAACTTTCAACTATTTAATATTTTATATTCTCCAGAAGTAATTAAAATAATTTCTTTTATTTTTCAACTAAACCTTCCATCAAAAATCCAGCTTACACTATCATTTACATTAACCCAATACCCATAGCCAGAGATAAATTTTTATTTGAATAAATAATTCAAATAATCGAAAGATACTGGGAAATTTACTTTGCAAATTTCCGGTACCTCTTGGTAATCTATGATTACCAAAAGATTTATATATTTATTTGAATAAATAGCTCAAATATGTGGATTCCAAGATGGTTATGGGAAAGATATAAGGAATTAAGATTGAAAATAGGGTTTAATAATAGCTTTAGCTTTAAACAAGCAAAAGAGATATTAAGCTATGACAACAATGAGATGATTTATAAAACGTTAAATGAATTAGAAAGATTGGATATAATCAATGTTGAAAAATCCAAAAAGGATAAGAGAGCAAAAACATACAAAATAGTTTTGGAACTAAAAGATATTCCTTATGCAGATATTACAATTCCAACAAATTATCCACAGGAACCCTCTGATTTCCTTTCTTCGACTGGCTCTGCAGCTATTTTTGGAACAACATCTGTAAAACCAAGTGTTGCTTTTCACAGGATGTATAATAAAGATGGGCAACAACAAATTACCATAATCCCAAAGCCAATAGCTAAAACAATTGAGGAGTATCTTGTTGAGAACATAAAAAGTTACAAATCAGCTGAACCAATATTAAGTATAATAAAAAAAAAAAAAATTGATTTTAAGGAAGTAATAAGAAATTTAAATTCATTCCAAAGAAGGTATTTAGGAGCATTATTGGAAATACTAGATAAAGACAAATACAAAAAATTAATAGAAGAATTATATAATCTAACTAAAGAGGATAACAGGAAATTTTCAATATTTCCAAAACAAATAAAAAAGGTTCCGGAAGAATATAAAAAGATAGCAAAAAAATGGAGAATTAATCTTAATATTGATGTGGTGGATATAGATGAACTATAAGGAGATCGAAAAACAGTCTTTAGAATTAACAGATGGGCTCTGCAATAGCATACTTAGCAAGATAGGCCATTTTGTTATAGGCGGATGGGCAACTACAGCTTACAGTGGTAATATAAGATTTACCGCTGATGTTGATATAATAACAAGACCATTAACAACAATGCCTGTTATAAAAGCATTTAATAAAGAATGGAATACAAAGAAGGTATTTTATGGTGTTCAAGCAGAGCATAAGAAATTAGGGATTCAAGTTCATATAAACACAATCAGCCATATGCTAGACAGAACAACCAATACAAAAATCCCTGTTCCTAATGAATTATTTGAGAATATAAGCAAAGCAAAGATTAACGGACTTTATTGCAAAAACACAATTGAAATTCCTATATGCCCTTTCAATTATCTACTTACATTAAAAGCAATTCCAAATAGGGTAAAGGATGATTTTGATTTTATCCTACTATGGCTAAATAAAAATTATTCAGTTGAGGAATTCAAAAAATATCTAAAAAAATGCAGCAGTATTAAGCCTTTTTTTGGTAAGTGTAAAAGAATTTCAGATAAAATTTATTTTTATTCCTTACCTAAAAAACTTATTACCAACCAAAGATTTGATTCAATAAAGTATAAGGCAATATCCAGAAGAATTGATGAAACACTAAAAAATTTACCAAAGTAAATTTTTGGTGAACTTAGAAATTCTAATAGGAATTTCTTGTTTCCCAGAAACTCGTAGAGTTTCTGAGGATGCCAAAAATCTAAGATTTTTGAGCATAAAGAAAGTATTTTAATTTCTATTTTATTTTATTTTTTTTTTTAAAACCAATATTTAATTAATCATTAGCTTTTATACCAATCATCACAATTATTTGTGCACTTGTTCCAGTTTTTATTATTGAATTTTTATTAATGATTGTTTAATATTGATTTTAAATCTTCCAGCTCTGGTTTACATCAGATTTCAG